>NZ_PVWG01000089.1:0-5476 GCF_003003695.1 Phormidesmis priestleyi ULC007 | reverse complement strand
TTCAGCTAAGAAAGGAGGCTTTGTTCTTTTAATATTCAACCTGGCGATGAGCTATTTTTGCGGGAGGCTACCCTCCAACTATCTTCGCCGCTGTCACGTTTCACACCTGAGTTCGAGATGGGTCAGGGTGGGTCCACGACGCTAGAAACACCAGGAAAGCTTTTGGCTTTAACCTATGGTTAGGCATGGTTGGGTAGAGCCATGAAGGCTGCATAGAAACTTGTTTTTTGTCAGACATTTGTCTGTTGAAGATCAGAGGTCAAGCCCTCGGTCTATTAGTACGGCTCGACTGCATGCATTACTGCACTTCCATCTACCGCCTATCAACGGGTGTTCTGCCCGTGACCTTACTGGGTTAACCCCATGAGAGCACTCATCTTGAGGTGGGCTTCCCACTTAGATGCTTTCAGCGGTTATCCGCTCCGCACATAGCTACCCAGCGTTTACCGTTGGCACGATAACTGGTACACCAGCGGTGCGTCCTTCCCGGTCCTCTCGTACTAAGGAAGGCTCCTCTCAATGCTCTTACGCCTGCACCGGATATGGACCGAACTGTCTCACGACGTTCTGAACCCAGCTCACGTACCGCTTTAATGGGCGAACAGCCCAACCCTTGGGACGTACTACCGCCCCAGGTTGCGATGAGCCGACATCGAGGTGCCAAACCTCCCCGTCGATGTGAACTCTTGGGGGAGATCAGCCTGTTATCCCTAGAGTAACTTTTATCCGTTTAGCGACGGCCTTTCCACGCAGCGCCGTCGGATCACTAAAGCCGACTTTCGTCCCTGTTCGACATGTACGTCTCACAGTCAAGCTCTCTTGTGCTTTTACACTCTACGGCTGATTTCCAACCAGCCTGAGAGAACCTTTGCGCGCCTCCGTTACCTTTTAGGAGGCGACCGCCCCAGTCAAACTGCCCACCTGATACGGTTCCGCTGCCGGATCACGGCAAACGGTTAGAATTCTAGCTTTGTTAGAGTGGTATCTCACCGTTGACTCCATCGTCCCCACAAGGACAATCTCTTAGTCTCCCACCTATCCTGCGCAAACAAAGCCCGAACCCAATACCAGGCTACAGTAAAGCTTCATAGGGTCTTTCTGTCCAGGTGCAGGTAGTCCGTATCTTCACAGACACTCCTATTTCGCCGAGCCTCTCTCCGAGACAGCGCCCAAATCGTTACGCCTTTCGTGCGGGTCGGAACTTACCCGACAAGGAATTTCGCTACCTTAGGACCGTTATAGTTACGGCCGCCGTTCACCGGGGCTTCAGTCGCCAGCTTCAGGACGAATCCCTGACCGACTTCTTTAACCTTCCGGCACTGGGCAGGCGTCAGCCCCCATACTTCGTCTTACGACTTCGCGGAGACCTGTGTTTTTGGTAAACAGTCGCTTGGGCCTCTTCACTGCGACCACCTTTCGATGGCACCCCTTCTCCCGAAGTTACGGGGCCATTTTGCCGAGTTCCTTAGAGAGAGTTATCTCGCGCCCTTGGGTATTCTCAACCTTCCCACCTGTGTCGGTTTAGGGTACAGGTAATTCTGGATTAACGTGGTTAGAGCTTTTCTAGGAAGCTTGACGTCACACACTTCGAGTCCGTAGACTCTCGTACTCATGTCTCAGCTCAAGCCGTTTTCACCGGCTCTCATCACCTCGAACACTTAAACCGCGAACCAACATGCGGCTGTGTTAGCCTTCTCCGTCCCTCTGCACAATCCAGAATCAGTATCGGAATATTAACCGATTGTCCATCGACTACGCTCTTCAGCCTCGCCTTAGGTCCTGACTCACCCTCCGTGGACGAGCCTTGCGGAGGAAACCTTGGGATTTCAGGGCATTGGATTCTCACCAATGTTTGCGCTACTCAAGCCGACATTCTCACTTCTGCTTCGTCCACACCTGCTCTCGCTGATGCTTCAAACTACAACAGAACGCTCCCCTACCGATACATCGATAGATATATCCCACAGCTTCGGTACACAACTTAGCCCCGTTCATTTTCGGCGCAAGAGCGCTTGACCAGTGAGCTATTACGCACTCTTTTAAGGATGGCTGCTTCTAGGCAAACCTCCTGGTTGTCTGGGCACTCTCACCTCCTTTATCACTGAGTTGTGATTTGGGGACCTTAGCTGGTGGTCTGGGCTGTTTCCCTCTTGACGATGAAGCTTATCCCCCACCGTCTCACTGGCAATCTGTACACGAGGTATTCAGAGTTTGACTCGATTTGGTACCGCTCTCGCAGCCCGCACCGAATCAGTGCTTTACCCCCTCGCTATAATCATTGCCGCTGCGCCTCAACACATTTCGGGGAGAACCAGCTAGCTCCGGGTTCGATTGGCATTTCACCCCTAACCACAGGTCATCCGCTGATTTTTCAACATCAGTCGGTTCGGACCTCCACTTGGTGTTACCCAAGCTTCATCCTGCCCATGGTTAGATCACCCGGGTTCGGGTCTATAAATACAGATTAACGCCCTGTTCAGACTCGGTTTCCCTTTGACTTCGCCATTCTCGGCTTAATCTACCTGTACCTATAAGTCGCCGGCTCATTCTTCAACAGGCACACGGTCAGACGTTTAAATCGTCCTCCCATTGCTTGTAGGCTGATGGTTTCATGTTCTATTTCACTCCCCTTCCGGGGTTCTTTTCACCTTTCCCTCGCGGTACTGGTTCACTATCGGTCACACAGGAGTATTTAGCCTTACGAGGTGGTCCTCGCGGATTCACACGGGATTTCACGTGCCCCATGCTACTCGGGATTCAGCTAGTATCATTAAGCTTTCGACTACGGGACTTTCACCCCCTCTGGTGCAGCATTCCACTGCTTCGTCTAGCCGCTTGAGTCCATATCGCTGTCCCACGACCCCAAGGTGCATGCACCCTGGTTTAGGCTGTTTCCGTTTCGCTCGCCGCTACTTGGGAAATCACGTTTGTTTTCTCTTCCTACAGCTACTAAGATGTTTCAATTCGCTGCGTTCGCTCTTGCCACCCTATGGATTCAGGTGGCAGTATATAGGGTTGCCCCATTCGGAAATCTCTGGATCAATGCTTGCTTCCAACTCCCCAGAGCATATCGTCGGTAACCACGTCCTTCTTCGCCTCTGTGTGCCTAGGTATCCACCATCAGCCCTTGTTAGCTTGACCACTTCAATCAATCAACATTGGTGTCTGTGATATCTGTTGAAACCCCTCACTCGTTGCCTTGTAAGCAACTCGTGAAAGATTTACTACTTTCTACCTGACAAGTTTCTATGCAGTTTTCATGGTTCTGTCTGGAACAAGTCCAGCAGGCTCTCTAATCCTAGTCTCACATTCGTGAAGACCTAGTTAGACAAGTTGCTGAAGTTGATGCCGCTTCGGGTACGAAAGCTCTCTGCTCTCAGTGGAGGTTAACGGACTCGAACCGTTGACATCCTGCTTGCAAAGCAGGCGCTCTACCAACTGAGCTAAACCCCCTCATTTTCAAAAGGTGGGCCATCCTGGACTCGAACCAGGGACCTCACCCTTATCAGGGGTGCGCTCTAACCACCTGAGCTAATAGCCCATAGCCCGAACCAATCTTACATAGTCTAGAAGTCAACACTCAATCCTCGAACGACCTTGGGATGACCAGCTTCTTCTCTAATAGCCCAATCCTCTAACCAATCAAATCAACCGAGGTTAATTGATTCACTGGAGAACTGAACGTTCAAGGAGAAACGGGTAGGTCTCCCTATAAGGAGGTGATCCAGCCACACCTTCCGGTACGGCTACCTTGTTACGACTTCACCCCAGTCATCAGCCCTGCCTTCGGCATCCTCCTCCGCGAACGGTTGGAGTAACGACTTCGGGCGTGGCCAACTCCCATGGTGTGACGGGCGGTGTGTACAAGGCCCGGGAACGTATTCACCGCAGTATGCTGACCTGCGATTACTAGCGATTCCGCCTTCATGCAGGCGAGTTGCAGCCTGCAATCTGAACTGAGCCACGGTTTATGAGATTTGCTTGTCCTCGCGAACTTGCGGCTCTTTGTCCGTAGCATTGTAGTACGTGTGTAGCCCAAGGCGTAAGGGGCATGCTGACTTGACGTCATCCCCACCTTCCTCCGGTTTGTCACCGGCAGTCTCTCTAAAGTGCCCAACTCAATGATGGCAACTAGAAACGAGGGTTGCGCTCGTTGCGGGACTTAACCCAACATCTCACGACACGAGCTGACGACAGCCATGCACCACCTGTGTTGCAGCTCCCGAAGGCACTCCTCCCTTTCAAGAGGATTCTGCACATGTCAAGCCTTGGTAAGGTTCTTCGCGTTGCATCGAATTAAACCACATACTCCACCGCTTGTGCGGGCCCCCGTCAATTCCTTTGAGTTTCACACTTGCGTGCGTACTCCCCAGGCGGACAACTTAACGCGTTGGCTACGGCACTGCCCGGGTCGATACGGGCAACACCTAGTTGTCATCGTTTACGGCTAGGACTACAGGGGTATCTAATCCCTTTCGCTCCCCTAGCTTTCGTCCATGAGTGTCAGTTCAGGCCCAGTCACGCGCTTTCGCCGCTGGTGTTCTTCCCAATATCTACGCATTTCACCGCTACACTGGGAATTCCCGTGACCCCTACCAAACTCTAGTCTTGAAGTTTTCACCGCCGTTACGAAGTTGAGCCTCGCGATTTAACAGCAAACTTTCAAAACCACCTGCGGACGCTTTACGCCCAATAATTCCGGATAACGCTTGCATCCTCCGTATTACCGCGGCTGCTGGCACGGAGTTAGCCGATGCTGATTCATCAGGTACCGTCATTGTGTTCTTCCCTGATAAAAGAGGTTTACGACCCAAGAGCCTTCCTCCCTCACGCGGTATTGCTCCGTCAGGCTTGCGCCCATTGCGGAAAATTCCCCACTGCTGCCTCCCGTAGGAGTCTGGGCCGTGTCTCAGTCCCAGTGTGACTGGTCATCCTCTCAGACCAGTTACTGATCGTCGCCTTGGTACGCCGTTACCGCACCAACTAGCTAATCAGACGCGAGCTCCTCTTCAGGCTATAAATATTTCACCCGTAGGCACATCGGGTTTTAGCAGCCGTTTCCAACTGTTGTCCCCGTCCTGAAGGCAGATTCTCACGCGTTACTCACCCGTCCGCCACTAAATCCCGAAGGATTCCGTTCGACTTGCATGTGTTAAGCATACCGCCAGCGTTCATCCTGAGCCAGGATCAAACTCTCCATGTTGTTTTGAAAAACATAGGGCTTGTTCAGCTCACGAAAGATTTCATCTGGTTAGAACTAACTAACCAAAAAATCCAATTCTCGACTTTTTAACCCTTAAAGCACTACCGAAGTATTCCTTTAAGTCAATTTGCTTTGACGAGGTTTAAGTGCTATTATGACTTCTAAACTATGCAGTTGTCTTGGTTCAGCACGGGAAGAACCTTCGCTTTCGCGTCCGTTCCTCTCACCCGCTTGACTAATATAACTTGGCAAGGCGAACCGTGTCAAGCAAAA
>NZ_PVWG01000088.1:0-6113 GCF_003003695.1 Phormidesmis priestleyi ULC007 | reverse complement strand
TCCTCGGTCGGGTCGCCCAGGTGCCGAAACTTGCCGCACTTCTCCAAGGTGGTTAAGTCAATCAATACTTTCAGGGGACTGCCAGAGCCTGGAAGATGCGCTCTCATCTGCTGCAACACCTGGTGGCGAGTCGTTCTCAGCACCGAACGAGTTGACCACTCGGAGTGATTCAGAAAGCGGCTCAACGCGCTAGCAGATTTCGTCTGGCACCCCTGAGGGACAGGATGACCCTGCGCCTCTAAAAACAGTCCTAAAAGAGAACTGAGACTAGCGCGCTGATAGGGGCTAGGCATCAAGTGAAGCAGGGCGTACACTAATCCTTGGGCGTGTTGCAAGATGGTTTCCATAACCGTCCTAATTCAGCTATTTCTACGCCCTTTCTTACAGACTTTTAGCCGTTTTGCAACTCCCTGTTGAGACTGCTGCAAGATCTGAGTTTACCTTGCAGGCACATTCAGCGGCGGACGGCTGCGATACCACTCAATATAACCATCAATTTCAGACTGATTATCTAGATAAAAACTAAGGGCATCAAATACTTGAGCCGCAGATACGAGATCAAATAGCTGAGATGGAATTTCTTCGGGTGCAATTCCCGATCGCCAAAGTTCCACAATGTCTCGTACTGTGACCTGAGTTGCCACAATCGTCGGTTCTTGCAAAAACGCTTCTCTATCCCGAACCACATACCGAGAAACAGCGCCTGGAACAGTTTGAGACATCAGCCCTTGCTCTACAAGTTATTCTCTCTATTGTAATCGAGTCGTTCTCCAACGATTGCGATCGCAGTCTCGTTAAAGCTTGATACTCCAGTTGAGCTTGCGTTTAAGACAATTTCCACGTTCGGATTTCAGCCAACGCGATCGCAGCCTCTTCCTTGGTCACGCTTGGCAGTCGATTCGTAACATAGTCCTCATCTAACCCTGTGATTTGGCTAAATTCTGGTTCGATGCCGTCGAGCAGTTGGGGTGCGATCGAACTGACTTGCCAATCTCGATCCCAGAAAATTCGATCCGCGAGTTCGTCGATAATTTCTTCCCACAAGTCGAGATTGGTGGAGTGATCGCTAAAATCAGCCTCTTCCTCACGCGCTCCATATTCCTCGATCGCAGATTCCCAACGCGGACGCACAAATCCTTCAAACGCTTTCCAAAGCAGCCGACGGTAGGCATACTTCAGATCTTCCTCTTCATCTGACCATTCATCTTCTTCTGCGATTTCTTCCTCTACCCGCATTTGTAGATAAGCAAAGGGAAAATAAGCGCCTGCTTCGAGAACACTGTTCAACTCTGGGGCTTCGACTTCTGGCTCCAAGAGTGCCGAGAGACAGCGGTGAAGGATGACAACTTTCTGATGAATATTAGCGGAATCGAAGATGCGATCGCCCGTTTTCATATCCAATTCATCATTCATGAGTTCAATGTAATCTACGGCACTCTGCACTGCTTCGAGATACAATGCTGCCTCAATGTCTTCTAGTGATCGTGTGCCCAAACTTGTTCGCCAAACCATGTCGCCGTTCCTCAAAACAATCGTGCGCGGAGTCCCCAAATGTCCCTTTACATTTTCTGTGATCTCTGCGAAATCTCTGCAAGCAGATTGCGATCGCTCAACGACGAGAGCAACCTCGAATTTGACGGGCGGAAGAGATCCTCGTGCTGGGTGCGACCTCCATCCGATACATTGGAAAAAACCGATTACCTTTTGCTCCATAAGGGTTTTGAGTGCCTGTAAAATTGATCAATGAATAATCAAAAGGACTACTGTGAAATCGTTCAAAAACCTTATCAGCAGGAGGCTTGAGTCACTTTAGTATCAGGTAGAGGTCGCACCCCTCGTGCTTCGAGACCAAACGTGTAGGCATTTGAGGAATCGCCGTACAATAAAGAAGTCAATCTGAGAGAGCATTATGGCAGAGCGAGTCACGCTAACCCTTCCAGATTCATTAGCGCAACAGGTTCATGAAGTGGCGACCCTGACGCAACGCCCTTTGGAAGACGTGCTGTTAGAATGGCTGACTCGTGGCAGTATGGAACCTGCAATCGCTTCTCTGTCTGATACTCAGGTATTAGCGCTCTGCGACTCAGAATTATCTTTGCAGGAGCAAACGCAACTCAGCGACCTTTTGGGGAAACAGAGAGAAAATCAGCTACGTTCAGATGAACGATCGCATCTAGATCATCTATTACAGCGCTATCGCCGTGGATTAGTGCGGAAGGCGGAAGCCTGGAAGATTGCGGTGGAACGAGGTTTGCGTCCTGCGATTGGCTAGGAACATGAACCGTCCTTATATTTCGGTTGAGGTTGTAAGACAAGTCCGTGAGGCTGCACAGAATCGCTGTGGGTACTGTTTGAGTCCGCAATTTCTGGTCATGGCACGATTGGAGATTGAGCATTTGATTCCGGCGTCAAAAGGCGGCAGTAGCGAGGAGTCAAATCTGTGGTTGGCTTGTCCAATTTGCAATGGATACAAAGCAGATAAAACTGAAGCAATCGATCCGGAGACTAGAGAGAGCGTATCATTGTTTAATCCGCGATCGCAGGTTTGGACAGAGCATTTTCGCTGGATCGAGGGTGGCTTGAGAGTAGAAGGATTGACTGCGATCTGACGGGCAACCATTGCAGCGATCCGACTGAATGATGATCCTGATGCCTTGACAGTTCGCAGCTACTGGATTCTGGCAGGTTGGCATCCGCCCGAACTTTAGCTCTATGAGTTTCTTTCAGCCATAAGATTTCGCTTAACATCTTCGGTAGAACGGTGGGAATACGGCTTTATTTCTTTTTGCGATTCGTGCGTCGCGCCGCTGCTTGCTGCTTCCGTTTCGCCTTCTTTTTGGCTTTTTGCCGCTGATAGTCGGTCGCATCAAATCCCGATAAGGCAATCGGCAAAGAATCGCGCTCTATCAGAGATCGTGGCAATTCATAGCGTTTTCGAGGCCCTTCATCGGGTGATTTCAAGCCCAAACTGACCTGCACATCATCCCAATCTCCATTGAACAATTCGTCTACCTTTTCAGCCGCAAACGCCTGCTCGATCAGAGGAACGGCTTCCATGACTCGCAACTCAACCAAGCTTCCAATCACGAATGCGTTCATTTCAGGGTCATTCTCCTCAAAATGAGCCAGCTCGTCTTGCAAAATGGCGATGCACTGCGCGGTGACTTCCGGTTGCGTTTTCGCGATTCTCTCCAACCCTTCCACGGGAATTGTCCGCTGCCAACCGGATTTTGTACGATCGCGGATCAATTCTGCCAATGCTGGAATGCCAAGTGCGCCAATCATGCTGAACACGGTTGGCAGTTCTGAGGTCATCCAGTCTCGCCAACCCTCGTGATCCTCATACTCCAGCGATTGTTGCAGTAATGGCACGATGGCGGCTTCGGCTCGGAGTTGTCCCAACGCTCTCCACGCGTGAACGGGTGCCCAGCTTTCTGCCTCGTCGCCGTCTTGGTCGTAGAGTTCAGGGTCGGTTGCCATGCGAATCAAGCCGGGAATGTCGTTTGAGGTGATTCCCAAGGCTGGATAGTCAATCCAAGAGTCAACGCCGCCCCATTTGCATTCGCCTTGAGTCAGGAGTTGAGTGAGGGGTTCAGAATAGTCGGATATTGCCATAATGCGATCGTGCAGGGAACAGAATGTCACTTTGTTTTCTATCACGATTTTACGAATCTTGTGCAGCACGGTGATATCTTGCAATGCTGAGAATGAGGCTTGAATGGGGAGTTGCGATCGCAACGACAAACAGAAATTTTCTAGTCAAAGAAATCATTGAGAGATCCTGGTTATAGAAAATGCGGCGTGTAATATTGAGAACAAGCCCCGTCCTTCGTTGCCCTCTCAATGATTCCTGATTTCCAGCCCTATCTTGAATCGATTCGTGCTGCTTATGCCAAGTGGTGGCAGCTTTACACGTTGACCGATGCCCAAGGGAAACAACGACAGTCGAAGGACGTGTCCCCGTTTTTTGACTTTGGCTTGACCGTACAGACGGTGAAGCGAGAAGAGCGGGAAGAGCGAGAAGCAGAGAAAGTTGAACGATTTCCAGTTCTCGAAGGGATTCGCAAGTATGCAGACCAGCAGGTATTGTTGGTCGGGCAACCGGGTTCGGGGAAGTCTAGGGCGTTGGCGCGGTTGATGCTGGAAGAGGCGACGAAACCACAGGCGAAAATTCCGGTTCTGGTGGAATTGCGCTATTGGCAAAGGTCGATCGAAGAATTAATTCGCAGTTCATTCGCTCGACATGAGCTGCGCGTTGAATCATTAGAACTGGTGTTGGCGCGATCTCTACTCCTATTCGATGGGGTGAATGAATTGCCTTCGGAAGAAGCGCGATCGCAGCTTTCCACTTTTCGACGCAACCATCCGAAACTACCGATGATCTTCACCACACGAGATTTGAGTCTTGGGGGAGATCTGGGAATTGAGCAGAAATTAGAAATGCAGCCGCTCACCGAAGCGCAGATGCAAGCGTTTGTTCGATCGTATGTGCCAGAGCAAGCAGAGGAAATGCTACGGCAACTAAAGGATCGATTGCGAGAGTTTGGACAAACGCCTTTGCTGCTGTGGATGTTATGTAGCCTGTTTCAGCAGACGGGACAGATTCCAAAGAATTTGGGGATGGTGTTTCGGGAGTTTACGCAGGGCTATGAGCGGTATTTGAAAGAGGATGCGCGGATTGAGAGCGATCGGACTTGGTGGAAGCCTGTGCTGCAACAGTTAGCATGGGTGATGATGCAGGGGGAGAAACCGACAGAGTTTCGGGTTGCGATCTCAAAGGAAGAAGCGGTGAGAGCGATCGCGCAATTTCTAAATGAGAAAGTGCCATTTGCAGAAGATTTTGCTCGGAAGTGTTTGAGAGACTTGCAAAAGCATCATTTGATTCAGGCAGGGACGAACAGCGAAGAGCTAGAGTTTCGGCATCAACTGATTCAGGAGCATTATGCGGCAGAGGCGTTGCTAGAGCAGTTGCCGAAGTTAGAGCCTAAGACACTGCAACGAGACTTCCTAAATTTTTTGAAGTGGACGGAACCTGTAGCACTAATGCTGGCTTGTTTGGATGAAGAACTGGCGGAGAAAATAGTAGAGTTGGCGTTGGAAGTAGATTCGAGACTCGGAGCGCGATTGGCAGGAGAAGTAAAGTCGGAGCTTCAGAAGATAACAGTCAGCAAGATAGACATATTAGAAGTACCCAAATGGTTAAAGATAAAGCTTTTGGGGGAAACAAGATCGAGTCTTGTCATTTCTACACTTCTACAAGAACCAAAAGATGAAACAGGCACTATCTCTAATAAAGTAGCTTGCGCGTTAAAGCTAATAGATCAAGCAATCACAAGTCCTGAATGTGCTGAAGCAATAGCCCTCTATATAGAAATCCATGAGAGTGACTATTCGATGGAGCCATTAAAACTGCCTGATGAAGATGCTACTGATTGGCAAACAACAGAAGAGCTTGTTAATCTATTTGCTAATCGACCAATTCCTGTTTTGCTTAAAGTTTTGGAAAATGACAATGAACAAGTACGTTGGATAGCAGCAATTACATTGGGTAAGTTGAATGCTGTAGAAGCAGTTCCAGAATTGCTCAAATCACTGAAGAATCTCAGCAGAAATGCTCGTCAGATGACTTTTGAAGTACTAGAGCAGTTTGAATCACAGATACTTCCTGCATTACTTGAAGTACTAGAGGATGAGAGCCGCTACCTGCAACAGCAGTCAGCCCTGAAACCAGGGAAGCAAATTTTATGCGCACTACCCTGGAGCAATGTACGGAGGATAATTATGGGATCAGTTTTCATATATGTTCGAGTGTGATCAAGCGACTAGAAGGTTTTGGATGTCAAGTAATTCCCTATCTGCTGAAGGAATTCACAAATAAAGATTCGCATATGCGTTGGGAAGCAGCGGCGGTATTGGGAAGACTAGGTGCTACAGAAATAAGTCCTGTGTTGCTCAAAGTAATTCAAGAAGAAGAAATGTATGACCGTTGGGAGGCAATTAAAGTTCTAAAAGATTTAGGGCGTGTAGAAGAAATAATGGGTTTGTAAAGTAGTTTGTGTCAAGCGATAAATAACTACATGGGAAACCTCCCTTCAAACTCGATAGCAAAGCGA
>NZ_PVWG01000087.1:0-6643 GCF_003003695.1 Phormidesmis priestleyi ULC007 | reverse complement strand
TGGCGATTTACCACCGCAGATGCTCGCGTCAAACTGAAGCGGCTTTATCCCTCAATTCAACCTTGACTCTCTACTAGTGCTTAAGTACTTTCCTAATTTAGAGTGGCGAGGCTTCGATGATTTACCCGTCGCAAGCACTGTATCAGGTTGGTCGATGAGTGTCTGTGCTTCCTTTCTGCCTGAAGCATCGCGCCACTTCGATCCGAGCATTACTGTTTCTGCTTATGCTGATGGCACCTTTAGCGCAGAGCTTTATCTAACCGACTCTACAGGGCTTCAGAGTTGGATTGATGATGAGACATTAGAGGGTGTTCTGAGAAGCTTGAAAGGGCAGATAGAGGCGATCCGTGAAATCATGTCTTATGCGTTGGCTGAAAGATTAGAAGGAGAAACGACCGATGCCAGTGACCGGAAAACTTGAACTCACCATCAAAATTAGCGAACTACCAAACGCCACCACGGTTGAGAATGGCTGGAAGTCCTTTGATATAGACTGCGAGGGTCAAATCATCTCTGTCACGCTCAAACCCAAAATGTTTAAGAAGCTGGAGGACGCTCAAGCAAACTTTCCGATGTGGGTCGCTGCCGTCGCGGGCAAGATGGGGCAACCGACCGAAAAGGGTTTTGTGCTGGCAGAGCCAAACATACAAGTCTTTGAGAAAAAACCTAAAGAACCTGCTACAGCAGGATAGGAGAGGGATTGACCGAAATTAAGTTGATGTTGCGAGGGAGGAATCGCCATGATTCAGGCACTAGAAAAACCAATTTCGTTTGATGAATTTATCGAGTGGCTGCCAGAGGCGACCGATCGCCACTATGAATTGCGCCGGGGGACTATTGTTGAGATGCCAAAGGCCAGAGGCAAGCATTCTGATATTGCAGGGTGGTTAATGGTGAAGTTAGGAGCTGCGATCGAGCGTGCGAACTTGCCCTATTTCACGCCTAGGGAGTGCATTATCAAAGCTGACGAGGGTGATTCTGGCTACGAACCCGATGGGATTGTTCTCGACAGACTGACGATCGCAGATGACCCACGCTGGGAAAAAGAATCAGTAGTCGAGAACGGTGCCTCTATCAAACTGATCATCGAAGTCGTCAGCACCAATTGGCGCGATGACTATGGGCACAAATTTGTAGACTATGAAGCCCTTGGCATCCCTGAATATTGGATCGTTGACTATTTAGGGTTAGGTGGAAAACGGCATATCGGTACCCCTAAACAACCGACGCTCTCAGTCTGCGAGCTGGTAGACGGAGAATATCAAATCACACAGTTCCGAGAGAGCGATCGGGTTCTCTCTCCCACGTTCCCAGACTTGCAACTAACGGCTGATCAAATTTTGAGGGCTGGCAGATGAGTGAGAACTTCTCAAATCCACTCCCTTCACGGGTACAGGTAAACATGACTCCTCACACCCATCTACAAAAGAATTTGTCATGAATCGATCGCGGATCAGAGAAAATGTCCTGATACACTTAATCTCACGTCAAACCGGTGAGAGACATTCCATGACGCACCCAGTTTCCACCCTTGTAAAGCGAGAGGTCACCATCGTGTTCTAGCACCCCTAGAAGCCAAAAACCCCCACTGCTACAAACAGAGAGGGCTTTGAAGGCTCAAAATATTAGCTTGAATAACGGGAGGCGGGGACGCTAACTTGAAGGCTTTGGTCGGCTAAGAGTTAGGTTCCTGACAGTGCCATGTGTTTATTATGCCTCATTTGTCTCGAATGGCAATAGACTTTGCTGTGCATTTTTGAGCATTTAAGCCTGGTTCTCTCTCCCGTCCCTTCATTTCCAGGGCAGAGAGCGATGGAATTTCAATGACTTTTTAAGGCGCTAGTTCGCACCATTCCTGGCTCTCTGTCCCCCCCATCCCTTTTGGACAGAGAACTCATGCTGATTCATCCACCCTCATCTGCATCCGCTCGACGCGGCAGATTTACCTCGACTAACCGCGGCAATCCGTGTGAGATTTGCGGCGACCTCACTGGAAAATGTCGGCAGATCAACGACCTCCATCTTTGTATGACGGTCGATGCTGGCGACGCTCCCCCGGGCTTCAAATTCATCGGACTCACTAAAGACCAGCTCTGGGGCAAATTCGTGCTCAATGATGGACGCACGGCTACCGCCCAGTGGACAGCTCATGTCCAATCGCACCCGCGCCGCAAACGATCCCAACCAGACCCACAGCCCGGATCACCTCTCCCGCTCAGTGCCGAAGCCCGCAACCAGTCCTATCGCCCACTACTCGACTCCCTCTCGCTGCACCCTGAAGACCGCGCAGAGTTACATCGCCGGGGATTGACCGATGCTCAAATCGCAGCCTGGGGCGTGAAATCCGTCGAGCAGTGGCAGCGCCTCAATTTCCCGTTGCCGGTTACCCTTCCTGGAGTCAGTCTCGATGGCTTCAGCCTCAACTGCCAACCCGGGTATCTCTGCCCGATTCTCGATGTCCACGGGCACCTAGTCGGCTTTCAACTCCGCCTCCGACTCGCAGACGACGGCGGACGGTACCGCTGGCTCACCAGCGCGACGAAGACCCGACCAGAGGGATCTACTCCCCACTTGCCCAATGGCGAACTGCCGCTGGCGGTGCATCGACCCACTCAAATTCTGCGGCACGTCATCGCACTGGTCGAGGGTGTGGGGGCGAAGCCGTTCATCACCGCTCAGCGTCAGGGGCAAATCACGATTGGAGCTGCGGGCGGACAGTTCGCCAGTAGTCCCAACACTCTCAAAGCGACGCTTGAGGCGTTGGCGCTCGAACTCGGCACCCAGACGATCGAGTTTTACCCCGATGCTGGAGCGGTGCAGAACCGTCAGGTGATGCGGCAATATCGCGCCACTTGGAAGCTTCTGCGAACGTGGGGCTACCAGGTTCAAATTGCCTGGTGGGGTCAAACGACCAAAGCCAGTCCTGACATTGATGAACTCGGAACCGATGCCTCAATTCGCTGGCTCTCAACCGCTCAGTTTGAAGCGACCGCTCATCCCACCTTCGATTGGTTAGAGCGGATTCGACGAACCTTACACCAGAAACCACAGCCCACCCAATCGGCGGCTGCCTTAAGAGCGATTTTGATGGAGCGGCAACGCTCCGAGTATGCCCCGGGTCAACGCCTCTCAGTTTGGCAGGATGCCCTTCGGTTGGGTTACCGCTACATTCTCGATACCTCACCCCCAGGCTCGGGCAAATCCTACGATGCGGGTCGAGTAGACCCTGCCAGCTTCGAGGTCAAGCAAGTTATTTATGCCTCTGACCAGCACCGCAATCCCACCGTCACTACCCTGGCTCAGGAGAACGGCTGGATTGACCTCGAAGCTCGACACGGGGGATTGGTGCAAGAAGTGACCCCAGGTGGAGGGGTGCGCCTCAAGCGAGTAGGTCGCCAGGAGACTCCCAATTTGCCTGCCAACTGTAGCCGCCATCAGTTGCTCGGTGCCCTGCGACTCAAGCACGTTCAGGGGTCAGATACCGCGTCTCTCATTTGCAGCACTTGCCCGTTGAGAGAACCTTGCACTCATGCCGAGGGTCCGGGCTATGGGTTTCTCAATCAGCGCCGCTCTGCCTTGTCGTCTCCCAAGCTGCGGGTTCACTTGGACAGTTTGCCCGACCCGAGCGACTATTCGCTAGCAGACACCTTGCTCCTAGTCGATGAACCGGGGCAGAACTTCCGTGTCAAGCAAGACCTCCGGGTGACGTTGCCTGATTTGGAGCAGACGATTCTCAGGTTGATGGAAGTTCCCACGCTCTTTGAGGCGCTCCAACCTCTCTTGGTAGCGCTCATTCCCTTACTCGATGGCTCGACCAAACTCGGCAAGTTTGGTATGGCTCACCCAGAATTAGTCGCCCGATTGCCCCAACCGACGATCGATCTGACAGAACTGAGGCACGTCTTGTATCCTGACTTGAGCTTTCTCAACACCACGGCGGAACACGGGGTAGACTTAGCCGATTTACCCCGCCACCTCCGCAAGAAGTTTTCTGAGCGAGATCCCGAACTCGCCAACCTGGCACAGCAGCGCGTGCTCAAGCAGTGGCTTCCTGATTTGCTCCAGATTCTAAACGGCACTCATCCGGGAGCTTCAATGCGGCTTAGCCAGGAGGGACTCATCCTCACCCAGTCCGACTCGCGCCATCGCTCCATGATGGAGGCGGCGAAAGCGATAATCTTTCTCGATGGCACGCTGCACCCAGGCGACTTAGCGCTGAAGCTCGGCTGCTCGATCGAGGAGATTTTTGTCTGTCAGCAATCGGTGCCCCCGTCCCCGCATCTCACCCTGATTCAAGTGACCGATCTTGGACGACTGGGGATGCAGCGCGGCAACGAACAGCAGCGCCGAGCTAGTGAGATCGTGACGCATTATCAGCAGCAGGATGCCACAACGAAGGTAATCGACTTTAAGAAGTTTGCCAGTGAGGGCACGGGCTGCTGGTGGCGCGATAGCCGGGGCATTAATGATTTTGAGCAGACGACGCGCTTGATTTTGGTTGGCACACCCTGCCGCAATGTCGCGGACTTGCAGGCGGAATATGCGGTGCTGGTCGGGCAGTATCCCCAGGATGACGAGGCTCTGTTTCGGGCTTATGTGGATCGCTCGATTCTGTCTGAGTTCCATCAAGCCATTGGGCGACTCCGCGCTCATCGCCGAGCAGAAACGCCGCTGGAAGTCATCCTCCTCACCGACTTTGAACTAGATGGTCCGACGCAGCCCGTTAAGGCTTCGGACATCACCCTCAACGCCAGTACGAAGCGAGAGCGGTTTTTTCTCGCTGTGCAAGCGGCGATCCAGCAGCTTAAAGCCATCGGCACGAAAATCACTCAGCGGGCGATCTCGGTGCTGATCCCGTATAGCCAGCAGTACATCTCGCAGCACTGGGCATTACTACAAACACTATTAGAGAGTTCCAATAGCAAAACTAGTCAAAATCTAGATTCTGATTCTCAAGAGGTTTGCGCCTTGGTTGCTCCGGTATTGGAGACCGCGATCTCCGAGTGTGAAACATCCGCACAGGTATTGGAAACGGTGACTGAGATCTTTTATGGGTGGCTAGAGCCGGTGGAATGGATAGAGGTCTGGCAATCGTTGAATGCAGCAGTCCAAGTGAATATCCTCATAGCCTTGCTGCTGAGGCTTCCCAGAGAGCAAATTAAACCTTTGCAGTCCTTGATCAATGAATAAATCTGCCTCAATCTATTGAAACCGTAGTTGGTATTGCTTCACCTTCAAGGAGTATCTACATCGGGTTTTGAGTTCAGTTTGAGATGTTCTTGTTCGCAGTTCGCTGCATCCAGCAGTACAAGATTCCTAATCCTACTCTAGGAGTTTCTTCAATAGCTGCTTCTCTTGAGACGAAAGCTGTTGCAGAATGCCGTGTAAGCGCCGCGGAGTATCGGTTTTATCAGATTGAGTATCCCACCATCCAGCCGCTTGCACTGTTTTTTCGGAGGCTGTCATCTCATTGTAGGTACGATCTCCCTCTGAGATTGAGTTGCCAATCATCTTGTGGAATGCCGCTCGCTTCTCGGGATTGCCATAACGACGCTCATGGGTAATTCCATTGTTCCGGTAGAAATGAGGGTTTGTCTGACGCGGTTCTAGACCCTCAAATAGGAGATGTCCCATTTCTCCCAGGTTGGCACTGGCATTAAAAGCGGCTGTTTTCACTAAGCTTGTGAGATTTCCCGGACCCAATGGTAACCCAACCGAATCTTTACCAGTCGTGCCTCCTAAGCTTAAGAAAACAAACTGTTGTTTCAGGCGTTCAGGAATTTGCAGCCGTGACTCAGGAATAGCTTGCAGCTTTTTCAATTTTCGCTCCAAGCGAACAAACTCCCGGCTGGATTGCCCGTTAGCTATAGCTATGCTCTCCATTTGTTGAGGGATGTCCTGCATTTTGGATGCCAACAAATCTGGTGGATAATGGGCAAACTTCAACCAGGATTCTACAGACTCACTTGCCGTTTCGACCTGGTGCAAAAAATTAGGGCGGTAGTGATCTAGCCAATAATCTAGATCGGTAATCACTGGGGTGGGAAACACATCCACTAAACGAAAGTCTCGGTCATCACCAGTTTTGTTATCGTCTGGTCTCAAACGGACGCGATACCCCTCTTCACGGATTAGGGTTCGACCCAACTCCAACTCGCGAATTTCTCGTTGTCGCAATGGGCAATAGGTTAAAAAAGCAATGATCAAATACCGTTGCCAGGCGCGAGTAATCGCCATTTGCGAGCGCCGGCAGTGATTATTTCGATAGGGAGCGCAACAGGAGCGGTGATACTCCACGATCGCCACGGCCTGATCAAAACTCATTAGTTTTAATTCTTTCTTATCCTCCATCGGAGAAGGTTGCTTTGAATATTTTCTATTCAAGGAATTGAGATAAGCTCGAATCTGTTCAATTAGATCCACATCACGATATAAGGATCGTTTAGACTGAGCAGCATATTTCCACTTCGCGAGCGCCAAGGGAGCTTTTACGATCGTGGTGGCCCACCCATACGAATTCCCCCGACGATTAATGCCCCAAGCGACAAATTCCTTAATTAGTCCTAAGAGGCTGTTTGAAAAGTAATAAGCGGTCAAATTTTACGCCAATCGTCTCACCATGAGCCGAATCATGGCAAGGTAG
>NZ_PVWG01000086.1:0-7163 GCF_003003695.1 Phormidesmis priestleyi ULC007 | reverse complement strand
GGTGCTGTACTTTACGTATTTACAGCTTATAACCGGAGAGCTTTTTTACTCACTGACTGACTTCTCAAACCGCCTCTAAGAAGGGGACAGCCCTTTAACCTGCGAATGAACGATCTACAACTGTAGTAATCAGTAGAAGTTATCAATTTGCTGCTGAAATACTCTTAAGGCAAAATCTGGTTCCATTGCTACTGAGACCCCATGGTGACCTCTGGCTTTACAAGGGTGGAAACTGAGTGTGTTATGGAATGTCCCTCACCGATTTGACCTGGGTTTAAGTGTACCAGGACATTTTCTCTGATCCGCGAGCGATCCATGACAAATTCTTCTGGAGATGTAATCAGACCCGAGGACGTGCCAAGCGTTCAGCGAGGCTGATCGTCGTCAGCCAGCCGCACACCGAAAGAACCTTCTGATGCCTGAAGAGCGATGTGCGGGTCTGTGATTTTTTCGAGTCGTTGCGTCACGGTAATTCCCTTCCTATTGCCCTGCCCTCAAAATCTGTTCAACCGTCAGCTCCAAGTCGGGGAATGCGGGAGAGATGAGTCGATCAGTTCCTCGAAACTCTCTCGACTGATAAGCCCCATCTTTGAGACTCAGCACTGTCACTACTGCTCTATCGGGATTTGGGTCAATGATCCAATATTCAGGGATGCCCCGCGCTGCATATTGAGCGCGTTTGCGGGTGTAGTCGCGCTGGTAGTTGTCGGTGTTCTCTTTACCTGGTGAGACGACTTTAGCAATCAGTTGCGGGGGCGGCATGTCTAACTTGATCGTCAGTTGCGATTGAGTCAGTCTTAGATGCTCCTCTCTCAAAACGACTAAATCAGGGAAGCGATTAGCCGCATCTCCACTCTGAAGAACTGGGACTTGAATTTGACAGGCGTAGAGCTTGATTAGCCGTCGTATCACGATTTGAGCGTTTGCTAACAGCCAAAACAATTCCTGAGCGATCGCGTTGTTGGGTTCAGATTCAGGAGGCAATTCAATTAACTCCCCATCAACCAATTCATACCGCCGATCGCTGCCGTCGTCATAGTCGAGATATTCCTCAAAGTTTCTAAATCGTGGTTTTGCTTGCGTCATGGCTTAAATCCCTCCTACCCTGCTGCGGGTTCTTTCGGCTTCTTCTCGAATACCTGGATGTTGGCTTCTGCTAGTACAAAACCTTTCCCTGTCGGTTGACCCATCTTGCCAGCGAACGCCTTTGGCGCAGCGAAGCTGTTCGCAGCGACCCACATCGGAAAGTTCGTCTGAGCATCCTCTAGCTTCTTAAACATCTTGGGTTTGAGGGTAACAGAGACGATTTGCCCATCGCAATCAATCTCAAAAGTCTTGAGGTTGTTTTCAGTTTTTACATCTGACGGGAACTCGCTAATTTTGATGGTGAGTTCAAGTTTTCCGTTCACTGGCATCGGTTATCTCTCCTATCGTTCAGCCAACGCATAAGACATGATTTCACGGATCGCCTCCATGTGCTCTTTTAAGCTTCTCAGAACACCCTCTAATGTCTCGTCATCAATCCAACTCTGAATTCCTGTCGAGTCGGTTAGATAAAGCTCTGCGCTAAAGGTGCCATCGGCATAAGCAGAAACAGTAATGCTCGGATCAAAGTGGCACGATGCTTCAGGTAGAAACGAAGCACAGACACTCATTGACCAACCAGATACAGCGACCGTTACTGGTAGATCATCGAAGCCTCGCCACTCTAAATTAGGAAAGTATTTAAGCACTAGATTGCGGTCGATCATGCCTTTTTCCTTGCATCAATACTGTCGGGCGTTAGTTTCGGTTAATTACTGAGAAAGGTCTAGATTAACCTCAGCACATCAATTTGAACATCTGGGAAGGACAGAGGGCTAACCATGCCGTTAGTTAGCATCACCTGCGATCGATACTCTCCATTCGCTGGGTCACGAAAAACAATGAGTTCCCTCGTCCTCAAATTGATCACCCAGTATTCAGCGATGTTGGCTTCTGCGTAGACCTTGCTCTTAATCTTCAAATCCTTGTCGAGACTGGTGTTTGAGTATTCAATCAGCCAGTAGATGTTTTCTGGGTAGGGATGATGCGATCGATAAATTGCAATATCAGGATCAACGATCGCTAAGTCTGGCTCTGGCTCTGAGTTGTTGGGCAGGGTGATCGGATGCCCTTCTCGAACTTTGGCGCGATTCCCAAGACGATCGCGTAAATAATCACCAGCATCACTGCTCAATGATGCGTGGGGCACACCTTCAGGCGACATCTCGATCAAATCTCCATTCAATAACTCGACAGGCTGATCATCAAACACGCCAGCTTCTACTGCCTGGTGATAGCGGTCAATTGTCCATTTGTACGTTGCGACTGTCATTGGTGATTGCCCTCCCTATTTGCCCTTGCTCTCAGTTGCAGGGGATTTTTGGTTTGTCTTAAATTCCCCTTTCGCCTTTGCCTCACGTATCCCTAACTCAATTAAGTACGCAGCGAGATTGGCAGTTGGTCTGCCTTGATAATCAGCCCAACCTTCTAGATCTTCCTGCACAGTGTCAGGCAGTGTGACGTAAACCTTTTTACTCACGTCTCTTCCATTTATGAATTAGTTGCCTCCATACTACCTTTCACCTTCTTTGACCTAACAAAGTCTGCTTAAAAGATGTTAATAACCAGTTGCAAGGTGTGAAAAAGATGATAGCATGAGTTCTCATAAAGGATCTAAGGAATTCGTAACGGCGTTCCCGTAGCTTTTGGACCAAAAACAACTTTAAGCCTGAAAGATGCTCTGTGGTTGACTTGTGATGAGTGCTCTCTCGGTTCTATCAAAATTAGAAACCGAGCGGTTAATAACTTTTTCCAATCTCTCGGTCAGGTTTGTTCCTCTGCACCGGTAGCAGAGATCCCTCAAGGCAGGAGATTTAGCTACCCTAGAGAACGAGCGAATCGAGGTTTCAGCCTTTTGTAGGGTGATGTAACAGCCCAAACCTAAGCCGGTTGTGTAGTATGGGCAAAAATCTACTTAAGCCAAACTTATAGATTATCTGGTTCAAATTCCTTAGCGATGGTTTTAGCCTAAAAGCTACGGGAACGCCTAATCTCACTCACCATTTTGTAAGCAGTGCCGATGTCGAGGATCTGAGTGGGTTTTGCAGTTTCACCCGATCGGCTCCACAGCATCAGAGCGTCTGTCGATTCAACATAGCGATCGGTGAAGTCCTGAAACAACGCCCGCGCTGCTGCTAACTCACCCATGAGATTCATAGGATCGGGGTCATTCTCAAATTCTGCAACGAGCGATCGCAGTTGCTCAGTCTTTAAGCGAGAGTATCGACCATGCTTAATCGATCCCAAATTCGGAGTGCCTTTGTTTCCCGCGCCGTGCATCCGACAAACGTTGTAGCCAGTCACAGCAGGATTGCAGCAGCGCTGCTGAGAGTGCTTTGCTCTTGCCGTGCATTTTGTAGCGTCTTTGAGTGCCATTTTGGTGTGAGAAGTTAGAAATTCACATTTGCATGAGGGTTCCCGATCGGGCTTTGCTTGAAGTACGCACCGTTAGTCTTTGATAATCACTGTTTAGAAAGACTATCGCAACGCTGCGTACCAGGGCAAAAAGTGCGTACTTCTCTGCTCAGTCGTCTTGAGTTGGCTCGATCGGGAAATACAGCTTTTTCATCCCACTAGACCCGCGATACTCCCATCGGATACCAGTCATTGCAGCAAAGTAATCAGCGACATCTGAGAAGCCAGCAACCCTACAATCCCTCGTCAAATTACCTGACTTCAACCCATAGAAATGACATAGATCCGTTTGGTTCAGTCCCTCGTTAGCATCTGGAGGCAACACCCCATAGTTTTTAGGTGCAATCCTGATTGAGTGCTTAGGGTGCGATGGCAGTGCTTCACCTTCAGCCTGTCTATTCACAACGGTGGAACGTGCCAACGCTGGGCTATGGGCTGCAAGGTGCCCATCCTCATGCGAGTTTTTTTGAGAGGTTTCGAGTTTGGCGGTTAGTTCTGCTAACTGTTGCTGCATTTGGGCAATTTGGCGATCGCGCTGCTCAATCTCAAGTTTTAGGCGCTCATCAATTTCTCGATGGTCGCCTTCTGCTTTTTTTCGAGTGTCTCGATCCGTGAGAGCAGTTCTAATATTTTCGATCTGCCCACGATCGCATCACTGGGTAAATCTGTGATGTTCAGTGCATAACGAAGCGAATCGATCACGATTCGGCTTTTGTCTTCACCTGCCTCTGATGCCCGTTGCTCAATTAACTCCATCAAATCATCGGGGCATCGGAAGTTAAATAGTTTAGCCACGGCGTAAGACTCCGCAAATTACACGATATAAGCCTATTGTGTTGCATACCTTCTATTTTGTAATGCGTCAAGTCTTACAGCAATAAATGCTTATTCATATCCTGCGTTGATGTCTAAGCTTTATACAGCAGCTAATCTAAGCGCTTTGACCTTACATATTAGACAAATATTACCCCCAGGGGTACTGTTGATCCGGTATTTACGGAGCATGCTGTAGAAGTAAGTAAAAACTCAGTGTGCAGAATAGCGTGCTTAGACCTTGGAGGATGTTTGTAAACCGGATCGACAGGGCTGAACGCCTGATCTTTGCCTTAAAACTCAACGGTTAAACGGTTGAGTCTCTATACATACCGTGCAGTCCCGGATGCTGCTCAACCATCCTCCTGAGCAATTTTAATCACCTTCAGGAAACAATCGTATGTCGTCCAATACTATTACCTTAGTTGGAACACTGGCCACAATCAGACCAGAAGACACAGAACGCCTCAATGTGTATATTGTGTGCGGCCATCAGATTCTCGCTCGAACCAATGTTGACGCCAATGGGAATGTCCGCTTTAATCTCTCACAAGAAGCAATTGCTGCCAAAATCGCCTATGGATTAGAACTGGTAATCGGGCCAGCCGGTCTGGACACACAACTTGACCAAGTGCCGCAACTCCAACGCTTTCCCTTGGACCTCAAACAGCGGGTCGAAGGGAGTACTGAGATCCGTCTCCCCCTAGAGCGGGTTCAGATCAACGAAAAAATCCTCACTCTTTGGTGGCGATGGTGTCGGAAATATTGTGTTAGCGGCTCTGTAATTGGGCCTCGGGGCTGCCCCGTGCCAGGAGCCCAAGTGACGGTGTATAGCGTGACGCATACAGGCGGGGGTGGGTTGATTCAAACGCCTGTAGCCACCGTCCCTACTGATGCAACTGGACATTTCACCGCTTGCTTTAACTGGTGTACATCACGGTTTTGCTGGCCCTGTCGGCCCTTTTGGTGGCTGTGCTGGCCTTGGTGGTGGGAAAGAGATATTCTCTATGTCCTAGACGCGATCGAACGGAAAGTCGCCCGACCGCAATTGAATGCACAATTTTCGATGCCGATCGATGCCGATCGCTTACCCTTGAGTCGGCCCGAAGGGCGGAGTTTGATCCGAGGTCAGGGCTTTATCACCGCCGAGACGCTGCAGTCAGAATTTGGGCCAGATGCGGTCCGGACGGCGCTGATTCGCCGGAAGCTGTCCAATCCTGACATTCGGGCACTGTTCCCTTGGCGCTGGTGGTGTTGTGATGACCCCAACCTGATTTTTAAGGTGACTCAGGGCGGCACTGTAATTGTGAACGAAGATCCGGCGATCGATACCCGTTGGTGCCTAGAGGATGATAGTACGGTAACCCTGGTGGGCAACGACCAGACGGTTAGTACCTGTCCGAATGATCCCAAGCCCGTGAAGGGGTTTGTGTGGACTCGGGTGGGCGATACCACCGTCGATACCATCCACGCTGGCTATGCTGACGGCAGTGCGGGCAGTGATTCGAGCGATCTGGCTTTTGCCGGAACCTTGGACATCTATGGTGAGTTTGCCCCCGCATCGGGGGTGGCCTACTATCAGGTGAATGCGGGGCAATGGGGCGGTAACCCAGCCCGTGGTGGTACTGCGCCTTTTTCGAGTGCACCGATCGCCGCCGACCTCTATAACACAGTGGTGATCCTGCATACGGATCTAACCGTCACCTATGCCACCGTTAAAATGGGGCCGTTCAACAATGCCGGATTAACCAATCTGTACGCCACCCAGGAGCAGCGACCCAGTGTGCCTGCGGGGTTATTGCCACCGTTCCCGACGGTAAATCCGGGGGATGCGGTACTTTGGGGCTTTAATGGACGTAAAGTGGACGCAAACGCATCGGCGCTCGTCGGGGCGGGCAGTGTGGGCGGGGTCGATTTGACGATCACGGGCTATAACAGTAGCTTTGCGCCAGTCGTCTTGCCCAGCAACCCAGCCGATAAATTGACGTTAATGGTTGATAACAGCGGGCTAACCGCCGCCCAGATTGTTGACCTGAAGGCATTCCGGGCTGACAATACGCCGGTGGTTTCGATCGGCACGACAGGCGCTTGTCCGGCCTACAATATTGGCCCTGGCGGTTATGTCAAACTCACGGTGATGGTAGCCGATGCCAACGGTCATCTGTTTGAATACGAAGTGACGCCTGATTTTGGCAGTGGTTCGACTGGCACCACAACGCCCGGTCTGCGGGGATATCGGCAGCCAGGTCCGTTCCCGCCTGGGCCTTATCAGGCTCCTAACCCGGCGCTGAAATCCTTCGGCGGCGGCACAGAGGACATTACGTTCTTCCCCACGGTCGATTGCTGTTACGATTTCCGCCTCTTAGCGGGCAAACGGGTGACGAATGGGACTTTCTTCCCCACCCTCTACACGGCTGACTTCCAGACCGCCACGCTTAAAGTGACGGTTTAGCGGGGCTGTTTGAAGTGACGGTTTGATTTACCCCCATCCCCCTCTCGCCCAGCAATGGTTGAGGGGGGGATGTTTTAGCATCCATACCCCAAACAAGTGAAAGATCAGCTTGCCGCTACTGGTCGTCGTATCAATGTTTTCCTGAAGCGATCGCAACCCAATCTGGCGGGTCTCCAACGCTTCGACCAGGGCAATCAGGTCTTTAAGCGATCTTCCTAAGCGATCAAGTCGCCAGACCACGATCGTGTTTCCTTTCCGAGCAAACTCAAAGGCTTCTTTTAGTCCAGGGCGATCGGCGTTTGCCCCGCTCATCTTGTCTGAGAAGCAGGGTGGTTTCAAGGTCTAGAGAGAAAAATGAGGATGGACTGCAATCATCACAAAAGTAGCAGTCCATGTCCCT
>NZ_PVWG01000085.1:0-7503 GCF_003003695.1 Phormidesmis priestleyi ULC007 | reverse complement strand
ATCAGCACCCTCAAGTTCCTCAACAATCTTTTGAATGCAGCGGCGAATAGCGTAGCGCTCAATGAACCGCGACTCGCCAACAGTGGAGGCGGGTTTAATCCACGCGGCGATATTCGTAGTGCCCAGTTCATCCGCGAGTTGATGAAGTTTGGTTTTGAAGTAGCCAAGGTTAACCCTACTGTGACCACGACGGGAGAGACGGTGATTTCAGAGTTTCTCAATACCTTATGGAAAGGAGGGGACGATCGGAAAGGGCAAGGGGGCTTGAATCAGTTCTTTGAGGGGGCGAAGAGTGGGAGCGATCGGGTAAAACTATTAGGGTTTGGAGATCGGCTGGTAGATGCCGCACAATTACTGCAAGGGGCTGATCTACAGGCTCAAAAGAAGGATGCCAAGTTCTTAAGTCAATTGCTGAACTTGGGGAGCAGCTACACAGCATTGAATCCGATTACGGCGGCAGGAGATCAACCTCTCAATTTCTTTCTTAGTACAGCATATCAACTCAGTAATACGCGGTTAACCGCACAGCAGTTAGACAGCTTTTTACAGTCGGTGACGAATCCTGATGTTGTTCTCTTTGCCAACTCCGACCGTCTCAAGACCCTGAATAAAATCACTGATGTAAGTCTTCAGGGTGTAAAGAGAAGCAACGAGTTTATCTCCAAAACAATGGGAGTTGCTCTAACTGGGAAAGGAATTAGCTTATTCAATATCAAAGATTACAAAGGTGTCAAGAACCAGGCAAATCCCTTAGCATTGGTAGGCGTTGAGCGATTCATTAATATTGTGGAGAAGGTAGAGGCAGTGTATAAAAATGACACTCCCCAGGAAATAATCACTCGTCTTCGTAGACTTTACTATCCTGGGGATAGTGGCTGGAATCTGATTAATGAAATTACTAATCAACAAGCATTTGCTGCACTTCTACCTAATGCTCCCAACTCTGAATCGGACCCACTATCACCAGGACTTCTTGCAGAAAGAAAAGTCTATGCGGCTGAGTTGGGAAGTCTAGACAAGGATGCGTATGCTATTCTGACGGCTAAAGCAAATGAGAACGGTAAGGAAGACAATCCATCACCCTATCTTGTGATTCCTGAACGCAACGAGATGATTGACATTGGACATCTACTTTTGACGCTGGATGCACTACTGCACCCAGGTTCTAACGCACCTTATTCTGATCCTTACTACAATGTGCCTACCATTGACCCTGCTTCATGGGTTGCTGACGTTGGAGTCGGCTCTGTTTGGCTAACGCTTCAACAGAGAGGAACTTCTCAAGAGGGTACTCCCATAAACTTGAAACTGTCATCTGGCACTCCTACAAAGGAAGAGATTGATGCGTACTACAAAGCTTCAGCCCCTGAAGCTGATATTCTTGGCGATGTCGATGGCTTTGGTTTGTTCGACAGATTTAACAATCCAGGTAGAAAGGATCAACGCTTTTCCACTCATCTTAAGAGATACTATCTTCAGAATGACGCTAGATTTGATATTCATACCCGATGGCAAACGTTCGCTAA
Organism: Phormidesmis priestleyi ULC007; assembly: GCF_003003695.1. Taxonomy (NCBI): domain Bacteria; kingdom Bacillati; phylum Cyanobacteriota; class Cyanophyceae; order Leptolyngbyales; family Leptolyngbyaceae; genus Phormidesmis; species Phormidesmis priestleyi. The sequence goes on along the minus strand of NZ_PVWG01000085.1, from coordinate 5,977 downwards.
CGAATTCCAAGCTAAACCAATAGAAGCAACGTTTGATGCTGACGACCTGACCGAGGTAGCCAAACAAGCATGGGTTTCCCGTATCAATAAATTCAACAACCTTTTTGGAGATGGGAAGTTTTCTGTCTCCCCTGGAGGTCTTGGTCGGAATCCTAACTGGAACTGGGCTTATACAGGAGATATGTTTGAACGGTTCTCTAAGTACGTTCAGGAGCAGCTTAAAAACGAAAGAAACCCCTGAATTTTCTAAAAATTCACACACCATTAATTAATATATTTTCATGTTCCAATCAATACATGGCTTCAAAATATTCTTGGTTTCCTTGGCTCTAGGTGTTCCCAGTTCAGCCATTGTTCACCTGTCAATTGTTTGGTTTGTGAGAATTCTCCCTTTTTTGCTTTCGTCACCTTATCTACTTCGTGACGTGCTAGGTTTTCTTGCTATAGGTGCATTTATTGGTTTGTTTAAGTCGCTGCTAGTCTGTGCGATTGCTTTCCAAGTAGAACCATTTTTACGCTGGCGAGTAATTTTCGTAAGCACGATCGGTCTAACTTTGTTGGAGGGCTGGCTCTACTACAAATTATGGACATGGACGTTTCCTTTTGGATAGCGCAAAGAACTCCTTCAAATTAATTGGTATCACGGCTGCAACCCCGACTTCGATTTCAGCAGAGGCGCACCAGGCGCTGCTCAAAGCCGCACTGGAGTTGGGACAGACTTATGCAAAACTGGCACCGAGTCGGGAACTAGGAACCGTGCTGGCTGGCGACGCGGATTATGGGTTCTTGGACATGCTATGGCGCGCTCAACAACCGGGAGGGGCTGGAAATCTTTCGATTAAGGAGCAACTCGACAAAGGCGTGAAAGCGTTAGGGCGATCGCTCAATGGGGTCACCGACCCGATCACGACCCTCAAGTTCCTCAACAATCTCCTGAATGCAGCGGCGAATAGTGTGGCGCTCAATGAACCGCGACTCGCCAACAGTGGAGGCGGGTTTGACCCACGCGGCGATATTCGTAGTGCCCAGTTTATTCGCGAGTTGGTGGCGTTTGGTTTTGAAGTAGCCAAGGTTAACCCTACTGTGACCACGACGGGAGAGACGGTGATTTCAGAGTTTCTCAATACCTTATGGAAAGGAGGGGACGATCGGAAAGGGCAAGGGGGCTTGAATCAGTTCTTTGAGGGGGCGAAGAGTGGGAGCGATCGGGTCAAGCTGTTGGAGTTTGGCGACAGGCTGGTAGATGCTGCACAATTACTGCAAGGGGCTGATCTACCGTCTCAAAAGAAGGATGCCAGATTCCTGAGCCAATTGCTCAATTTGGGTGAGGCATATGCTGCTTTGAAGCCAGTTGAAGAGACAGAAGATTCAAAACTATTTTTGAATACGCTCTGGAGAGAACAAAATTTGCAAAAGGGAGCGAATGAATTTGGGCAATTTATTAGTAATGATGCTGATAATTTAAACGAACTCTTCAATATCGAACGTAAGGCTTTGAGGCAGTACAAATTATCACTAGATAAAGGAGTCACAAGTAATCCAACACTCATAAGTAAAGTTCTTGATATCTTCAAGACTCAGCTAATAGTTCCGAGTGAATCCCCCTCAGATTTTCTGAGTAGCCTTGCTCGCAACGCATTGCAAGATAAGTCACTGGATAACGAGTTACGTAAATTGATAGGTAAGCAGAGAGATCGAGATCTTAATCAAGCAGAAGTCAACTATGCCGCAGAAATATTTGCTGACAGTGTTGATTTTAGTAAAGTTGGCATAGCGAAAGACAAGTGGGTTGACTATGCAGTTGTAACACTAGGGAACGTAATCTACTTCCCCTCAAAGCTAGGTGGCACTGATATGTTTCAGCCTGGAACTCTTGAACTCACGGCAGCAGGACGTATTGTGTTAATTCATGAATTGACTCATGTTTGGCAATACCAGAATAGTGGATGGCGATATGTGTCAGGCAGTGTATTAGAGCAACTAACCGCTCAGTTCCTTAAGGGAGATGCTTATGACTGGACAACCGCCTATGAAAATAAGCTTCCCTGGGAACAATGGGGAGTAGAGCAACAAGCAGCAGCAGTGGAAGAATACAATGCAAGTATTCGCCGCGTGACCTTTCAACGAAAAAGAAGAGAAAAAGTTGAAGACAAAGACATTAGAACAGTTACGATTCTACGTCCTTACATCGAGAAACTTAGAAGAAAGGAAGGAGCGCCAGAACCAGCATTTCCGAAAGGATAACAACTTCTCTAAGGTTAATGAGCAGTTTTCAGCGTAATCCCGTAGTAGGCGTACAAGTTAACTCCAGCAATTATCAAAGACAGGTTGAATTAATTTTAAATAAGGAAGCAGTTCGGTGAAAAATAGGTTTGTTATTTCTCTCATACTCTTAATACTACTCACAGGGTGTACTGGTCCTAAGTTTTGCATTCAGATAGTAAGTAAACAGTCAAGTGGTTTAACACTAAAACTAAATGAGGCTTCGATGAGTAGCAAGTGGGAATGTTCTGAATCTGCTAGGGTTAGCTCCATTTCGATGATTAGTCGAACGAGAAATGAAACACTTTGGTCTATTTCGACTCCTAACTTCCCTAGAACTAAGAACGTTTCTACGATCGTCTATGGAGTAGTTCCAGAAGGTTTTGTTGGCAAAACAGCAGTTCCGCTAAAACCAGGTGAAACAATAGAAATTTATGTACATGGGTCTGCTACTTCCGATTCAAAAATTGTCAATCTAGCTAAGTAAGTAAAAATCACTACTCCCCTCACATTAGTAGTTTACTTTATCAGACACAATATATCGGAAAATGGACGCTGCTGATCTTAACTTAAAAGCCTGCCTCAACCTGTTTCGCGCTAGATTTGCTTCACAAAATATTCGTCTATGAAGAGCGATTTCCACTCTAATTCTTCTCAATGCGGCGGCGAATAGTGTCTCTCTGAATGAAGTAAGAGTTGCTAGCAGTAAAGGAGTGTTCGATCCCCGCGGTGATATTCGCAGTGCCCAGTTTATTCGCGAGTTAATCAAGTTTGGCTTTGAGGTGGCGAAGGTCAATCCGATCGTGACGACGACTGGGGAAACAGTGATTTCGGAGTTCATCAATATGTTGCTGCGTGGGGGAGATGGGCGAAAAGCTCAGGGCGGGTTGAATCAGTTCTTTGAGGGGGTGAAGACTCCAGGCGATCGGATTAAGCTATTGGAGTTTGCTGACAGATTAGTGCAGGCAGCGCAACTATTGCAAGGTGCTGACCTACAGGTTCAGAAAAAAGATGCAAGATTTCTGAGTCAACTACTGAACTTAGGGGGTGCGTATGCTGCACTTGGAACTCAAGTTTCACAGAGTGATCTACACTTCTTCCTGGAGACACTGCGACAGTCGCAAGACATTCAGAAAGCTGCAACTGAACTTAAAGCATTTCTTGATAGCTTCAACGGTGATGACCAACAGCTTCTAGCAGGGAGCCGTAATCTTCTTCAAACTCTAAGTCTAGTTCCGAGCCAATCCATTCGATCTGAAAGTCGCAATCCCTCGGTTGCCAAAGCGTGGTTAGACGAGGCGGCGTTCCATGCAAGTTTGCGCTTAAGTCTAAATCCGGGCGAACGTATTCTTGATGCCAGTGGCTTGTATGACGACATTTGGAATGCATCTAGCATACAGAAACTAAAGACTTTAGCTGAAGCACTTTATGCCTATGCTGCACCAGAAGGCGTACAGGTTGCTTCCAACGGTGACTCTGGAATGATTGCCCAAAAATTAGATACTTGGGGAAATAGCAACCCGATCGGAGGAACAATCACTCTGATTGGTGGATTAATCTATATTATTATTGATGAAGGTGGCAAAATTATTCGCGCAGTTTATCACTCTAATAGTGGAGAAGATGAGCGCACTGCTGAAGAAAAAGCAACTGATGACGCTATTAACGAGATACTTGTGGGAGCTACGCTTACTGATAGAAAAGGCAAGCCACTTCCAAATGGAACAAATCGTAAAGAAGGTGACGTAGAAAACTACGATAAACCAACAGGAGAAGAAGGGCAAGCTGAAGACCTTGAGAAACTTTCTAGAAAAGCTGGAGGACCTATTAAAACTACTGAAGACGGTGCTAAAACCGCCGATCTTATTGATGGAGGTAGCGTAGGAGCCTACCCAGAAGCTAAGAGTACAGGCGGCGCTACAACTCAAATTAATACGAGACCAAAAAAAAGTCCAATGAGAAGGACGATCAAAATTAGATACACACATAATAGAAGAGCAACGATTGTAATCCCCACAGTATAGGAGACGATAGCTAATGGATTTTGAGGTGATACATCCTGTTGAGTCTCCTGACCATATTAGAAGGTACAGAGAAATTATTCGTAGAGCAATTGAAGGCAATACTGGTAAGGGGCAGCTACAACTTATAAAACAAGCGGGTTGGATTGCTGTTCCTACTCATATTGGAGATCTTTATGCATTCGAGGATGAAGATCGGCTTATTCAGACTCTTCTAGATCATGGTTATCAAGAGTTTATCGCAGTTGATTTATCAAAGATGCAAAATGTGTCAGATGTTCTTATTATTCCGGCAACAGTGCTTGGAATGGAAGACTTTAAATATAATATTTTTGGGTGGTACGTTTGGTTTGCAGGAAAACCGGATTGGTTTATTCTTATGGCTAATACGTTAGATTTTATTATTGTTGCAGGGCAACCCGATTTTGTGCGTCGAGTTTTGGGCTGCGAACCAGAGCAGGCATCTATTGATATTCGAGAGATGTCTGAATCTGAATACTTAGATCCAGTCGTGCGGAAATACTATGCTCATTTGCTTGAGCAACTTCAAATCACGTATCTCCAATCTGAACCTGGAACAATTGTTAATTTGGGTTTACTAGATTGGGACGAAACGCCATCAGCATAGTACCGAAATCGCATTTTGCAGAGTGCGAAGAACTCCACGAACACGACACTAGATACACCAGTATTGGTGGCAGAACAAAATTGTGGGACTGCAAGCGGCTTTGGTGATTCCCTCCGTTTTAGTGGCAGGTGGAGTCGCTGATCCAGTGGGCAGTGCGCCTTTTCAAGATATTACGACGACGATCGACAGTGCAGGGAATTTCAGTCTCAGCCAAGCGCAACTTGTGGACTTGTATGGCAACGATTTGGCAGACGGAACCTATGCGCTGAAGCTGCGGGCAAAAGATGAGCTAGGCAACTTCTCTCAGGAGATGCGAGTGACGTTTACCTTTGACCTGACGGCTCCCACGCAAGACATTACCAGCTTGATTGATGGCATTACCTGGGTGGACGGTGAAGTGCTGGCAGGGTCAGTAAGCGACGGCACCGGAACAGGAGTCAATCAGGTGGCGTATCGATATTGGCAAACTGGCAGTAGTGGGGAAAGTTTGGGCGACCAGACGGTGACAGTTTCTCAGACCGGGACATTTAACCAGGCATTGGGAGAGATCAAGAATCTGGCAGCAGGGGTCTATGACTTTAGCGTCACGAGTAGCGATCTGGCAGGCAATCAACAATCGCAAGCGTTTCGATTCTTGAAGTCGGATGACAGCCCGATCGAGGATCAAGACCTCTACGTTCTGGAATCAGGAGAGGTGGCGGGTCAAGATGGCGGCACGAGGGCGAATGCTCCCGCCGGAGAGACCGGGAACTACGGGTATTTCGGTCCGACTTCTAGCGGTGGATATGGGTGGGGCAACTATTCAACGGGGGCGAACTCGACTCTCAATTGGCAGCCCAGTGGCTTTTCGGGCTTTCCTGGCGGAACCAATCTGCCCTACATTGGCACTGGCTATGATTTGGAGTACACCGATGCGGTGAAGAAGATCGTGGACTATGGCACGGGGGCGATTAGCAGACATCCCCTGACTATTTCCAAGAAGGCGGCGCTGCAAAATCGTCAGGAGGTGTTGAGGGCGATCGCCGATCGCCTCAACCGCATCAGCAAGGCAGACAACGATTCCCTC
>NZ_PVWG01000084.1:0-7623 GCF_003003695.1 Phormidesmis priestleyi ULC007 | reverse complement strand
ATCTGGCAATGATTCGGATTATGGTCAAGCGCTTGGCGTAAAATTTGACCCGCTACAACTTTTAAAACACCCTCTTAGAGCAGTGTGAAGAGATCGCTGCTTACAACAGTGACAATTACTTACCCTTATTGTGGCGGTTTTACAGTCGCTATCGCAAACTGCTGTTTACGCTCGTCCGCTCGCTTGATATTCGTTCTACAACTCAAGATCAGTCCTTAATGGAAGCCTTGGCGTTTGTGTTGGAACATGAGCACCGCCGGGGTCAGTGGTTATCCGCCAAAACCCTTGATCTCAGTTTCGCCAGCGACTCCTGGCGACGATTGGTGATTGTCAAAAAAGATGGCACAGCCGGTGTGGTGCGGCAACAACTAGAGATTTGTATCTTCACCTATCTCGCCACTGAGCTGAAGACAGGCGATGTCTGTGTTGTTGGCTCAGAATCCTATGCTGATTTTGGAGAACAACTGCTGAGCTGGCAGGAATGTCAACCTCAGTTAAAGTCCTTCTGTCAAGAACTGGGCATTCCCTCTGAGCCAGATGAATTCATCGCTCACTTGACGACTTGGCTGACTCAAACGGCGGTTGAAGTAGACCAGATTTGCAAAGACGGAACGCAAGTGACATTTTCACAGAATGGGGAGCCGGTACTCAAGCGAATCCAAGCACTGCCTCAACCTCTCGGAGCTAGGGAGTTGGAAGCCTTGATCCACCAGCGACTACCTGAACGGAGCATTCTCGATATTCTTGCTAACGTCGAGCACTGGTTGCATTGGACACGGCACTTTGGTCCTGAATCTGGCTCCGAACCCAAACTAGATGACCCATTGGAACGATATATTTTGACAGTCTTTGGTTTGGGATGTAACCTCGGACCCAATCAGACCGCGCGGCATACCAAAGGACGAGTGACTTCTCATCAGTTGTCCTAGGTTCATCGTCGTCACATCAATGCCAAAAAGCTGCAAGCTGCGATGACTGACATGATCAACGCTTACGCTCGGCTCAATTTGCCGAAAATCTGGGGCACGGGTAAACGGGCAGCAGCAGATGGTTGTAAGTTTGAGACCTATGAGAACAATCTATTGTCGGAATATCACATTCGCTATGGTGGCTATGGCGGAATTGCCTATCACCACGTCTCTGATACTTACATTGCTCTGTTCACTCATTTCATTGCCTGTGGAGTCTGGGAAGCGGTCTACATCCTAGACGGACTGCTCAAAAACACGTCTGAGATCCAGCCCGATACCCTACATGCCGATACGCAAGGGCAATCGGCTCCGGTCTTCGGATTGGCTTACTTATTGGGGATTCAGTTGATGCCGCGCATTCGCAACTGGCAAGACTACATTTTCTTACGTCCGGATCAAGATGCAGTTTATGAATACATCGAACCGCTTTTCAAAGGAGTTGTAGATTGGCAGTTGATCCGAACGCATTGGCAGGACTTGATGCGAGTGGTGTTATCAATTCAATCGGGCAAATTAATGCCGTCTACGATCTTGCGTAAACTCAGTACCTACAGCCGCAAGAATAGGCTCTATCAGGCATTTCGAGAGTTGGGGCAGGTGGTACGAACCGTGTTTCTGTTGCAATACATCTCTCAGCGAGATTTGCGGCAGCAGATTACGGCTTGCACGAATGTTGTGGAAGGGTTTAATCAGTTCCTCAGTTGGATGTTTTTTGGCAAAGACGGCATCATCACTGAGAATGACCCGGAGGAGCAAGAGAAGCGGCTCAAATATTTAGATGTCGTCTCTTCTGCGGTCATTCTCCAAAATGCAGTAGACATTTCTTGGGTAGTGCAAACTTTGAGTGCAGAGGGCTACCCGGTAGACCGAGAGGCGTTAGCAGTGCTGAGTCCCTACACGACGAAGCATTTGAAGCGATTTGGAGACTATGTGCTGGATTTGCAGAACATTCCGCAACCACTAGAATCCGCAATCAGTCTGCCGATAGAGAGCGGTGAAAGCCATCTGTGATGAGCGTTCTAGGGTTCCGTGGCACTATTTTACACGTATCTCGGCTCGACCCCAAGAGCACTTCACCCAAGTCGTTTAGATAGGGTTGCCACTGGCTAATAGCTTTAGAGCGAATATCGTCTAACCACTGGTCACGGCATGAGGCAAAGTGAGTCATAAAGCTTGCACCATTGCGCCCAACTTGATAAGAACTGCTTTCGATGCCGTCCATAATTGCGGAAAGGTCAGCACTGGTAGACGTTTCCTTAAGTAACCTCGCCTGAATCATTTGGGCTAACTGATTGGTGCCTGGTAGGGTAATTGATGCCTCTCGCAGCATTAGCCCGTCTGGGCTGTACAGTCTTCCTGATGAGGTGCCACCGCCAAAGTCAATCACGCCATTGACGGCATCAAGCCACTGGTACAGGTCATTCTTGACCCCATAGTTGTAAGCGGCGGTTGCCTCCTCAATCAGCGTCACTTTTGCGATCGTGGTGATCACGTCTTGCCCGTTGCGAGTGTATTCAAAGGTGCCTTGAAGCTTCTGCGATTGGGCGATCGCTTCCCCATTCCGCACGTCTGGAACTGCAATCTTGAGGTTCTCAACTCTCAGAATGCTTTGACCATAGGACGGCTCTAAGGCTGCAAACACAGAATCTTGCATCATTGAGAGCTTGCCTTTATCAAACGCGCTCTTGCCCTTCATCGTCTTGGCTGCGGTGCCAACGGCGTAGAGAGTGCCGTCGCGATGGATGATGACCGTCTCAGCAGAAGGGGCGGGTACGTCTTCCCAGGATGGATCGAACTCTCTGATCACGTTAGGCAGTCGAATCATTGCACCGGACGCTGAGACATATTCGAGGTAGCGGTTGCCAGGGTTGACTAGAATCTCGTGACGGATGGCGGTGCGTGTCGTGATGAGTCTTTGCACTTCGGTTGTAGGGGTCATGGGTCGTTTGTCCTGGTAGGTAAATTCGGCTGATGGTTTGGGGCGTTAAGGCTTTTGATCAGGCAAGCGAACACCTCCGGTGCAGCAAGGCTGTTCGGGGTCAACTTCCCATGTGCCGATGAGGTGTTTCCCATAGCGAGAAACCAGGAGGGCGATCGCGTGAGAAGGTGACGGGCTTTTAGTCACTGCCTGAATTTGATCAACGGTCGATCGGATATCGCTGTCCAGAACAATTCGAGTCGTCATAGGTTTTTGGGGATGGGGCAAAAGCTTTGGGATGGAGGCTAAGGAACGGTTTCGAGTCTCTGCGAATTCCTTAGCGATCCTTTCTTGGAACTCATGGTAACATCAATTCGTTACTTGCAATCACTAAAACGTGATTGATAGGTTACTTTTGGTTCATCCAACAAACCGTGTCGTAACATTAGGGTGAAAATGACAGAGAACACTGGTATGAGTAAGCGGATCGGGCTAACTATTCCCGACGCGATTAACGAGAAGCTAGAACGATGGGCAGAGGCAGAAGGAAGACCCGTTGCCAATCTGTGCAACTTCATCATTGAAAAAGCAGTGAGGGAGGCAGAGGAACGCGGGGATGTTCCAAAGCAAAAAGATATCCCTGCAACTGAGAGCAAGGGAAAATAGGGAGGGCGATCGCCAATGACCAGTCAGCCAGACCCCACGATCGGGATTCAGTACGAACTCAGGCAATTAGCGACGGCAACCACCGAGTTAGCCGAACGAATCAATGACCTGAGAGAAGCCATGACAACTGGCTTTACTGACCTCAAGCAAATCACTCAGCAACAGGCAACCACAGCCCAAACTCAAGCTGAAAGTGTCACGAAGCTGATTTCTCTATTGGAGCGCGATCGTTAATGACACAATCTGCTCTAAAACTTCTGACCTTCGATGACTTCATCACTCGCTATGGAGACAACGATCGTTATGAATTAATTGATGGAGAACTCACCGATATGGAACCGACTGGACCTCATGAAGAGGTTGCTGCCTTTGTTCTCCGCAAAGTGAACGCTGAAATTGATCGCCTTGATATTCGGTGGTTTACGCCCACTCGGTGCCTAATTAAGCCGCTCGGAACTTCGACTGCTTTTCGTCCTGATGCCGTTGTGCTGGATAAAGCTGAAATCGTTAAAGAACCCCTGTGGCAAAACGAGCCTGTAATCACCTTGGGTACTTCCATCAAGCTCGTTGTAGAGGTTGTCAGCACTAATTGGCAAAACGATTACGCTCGGAAAGTAGAAGACTACAGCACGATTGGCATTCAAGAATACTGGATCGTTGACTACTTGGGGCTAGGAGGGCGCGACTTCATAGGCAACCTAAAACAGCCCACGATTTCAATTTATTGTCTGGCAGAGAGGGGATATCGCTATCAACCCCCAACTCAATTTAGAGGTGGAGATCGGGTCATCTCTCCTACATTCCCAGACCTGCAACTGACGGCTGAACAAATTTTGAGGGCGGGGCTATGACGCAACTACTCGACAAAACTACAGACCATCGCACGGTTCTACAAGGGAACTGGGAGCATTTCACACACCTCCAAAAAGGCTATGAGGAAATCTCTCGTGCCAAGCTGACTTACTACGATGGAACGATCGAGATTTTTATGCCGGGTGAGGATCACGCCACGTTTACACACGTCATCGGTTTTCTACTCAGCATCTATTTAATTGATCAGGGAATCGCATTCAAACCCACGGGTGATAAGACACAGGAAATTGAGGGCGTTGTTTCGACGCAAGCCGATCAAAGCTACTGGCTTGAGAGACAGAAGAAAATCCCTGATCTGTCGATCGAGGTTGTCTTTACCAGTGGCAACACTGCGAAACTTCCTAAATATCGAGCGTTAGGCGTGTCTGAAGTGTGGTTCTGGGAAGATGGCACGTTAGCGCTCTATCACTTGAGAGAGGGTGGTTATCAACGCATCGATCGCAGTGAGCTACCAGGGTTAGAGGGTTTAGATCTAGACCTGCTAAAGCGCTGCATCCTCATCGGAGAAACCGATCTAGGTCAGGCGTTGAAGCTGTTTCGAGGCGTGTGACCTAGATCGCGTGTCCGGTTTCGTTGTGTGTCCGGTTTTTGGATGGGGCGATAGAGGATGTAGAGTTTGTAGAGGTAGCGATCGAGGGTTGGGCGCGATAGAGGATTGGAACCAAACACCACGAAACACCACGAAGCACCATGAAGTGACACAAACGCCACAAATGCCACACAATGTATTACAAAATAAGCCTACGAACTAAATCCATCCAACTTTCTGCACGGTCGAAGGTTGAATGGTGCAGAAAGCATTTACTTGTCTCCAAACCCAGGTAACGGAAATAGTGATACTACCTTTTAATTATTATAAAAAGTCTTCTTTTTTTCATAAAAAGTTCTCTTTTTACCTACCTAACAACGCGCCAATGCTGTTTGCTGACTTGACAGGGTGACTAAATACTTTCACACCCTATCAGGGATTACAGTAAGGCTTTCTCTCTCAAACGCTGCAAGCCAAGCCGTCAAAATGTCAACGGGCAAGCTGCCACTTTGATAAATCTACTTGTCATGTTGATTTATCACTGTACACACTTTTTGGAATTCCTGAATTCTGGCAAAAATTGCTGTTAGGTATGTCGGATAGTCGTACAGCTTGGCGATGCGAGAAGGCAGCAGTCGGTAAGACGCTTAATTTTTGTAATTTCACCGATCGTAACGATCTCTAAATGTACTTTTGGCTCTATGATCTCTACAAACTTGCAAGACCGGATTTATAACAAAATCATCATGGAATATCGTTTCTACGCGCTGCTAAATCAACGAATCCCGAAGTCGCTTGAGGCTGGACTCAAACAAGAAGCTGACGAGAGCGACGAAATCTTAGCCGATGTCATTCGGGACTGTCTCTATCGGGGTCTAACCGATCGACAAAGATTGAGACGGAAACTCGCCAAACAAGAAACCCCTCCACAACTGGTGAACAGTCGGTAGAGGGGTTTCTCGTTTTTGTAAACCTAAAAGCGTTCACGCCTCAGAAACTAGAGCGCTTTTAGACCACTAGCCACAGATCGAATCTGTGTGACAGATTCTATGCACGATATTAGCTCACGCTCAGACAGTTTTAATAAACTTTTTTCTCGCTTCTGCCCACCATTCTACAGCATAGAACCGTTACAGGGCAAGAGTCTTAAGTTTCAGTGGATACTAGAAAACGAAAAATGTGCGATCGTTCTTGCACGATTTCTTGATCGCTTCATCGCGTTCCTCCAAGATTTCGGTTTTTGCAAGCTGAAACGATCGAGAAATTGCAGCATTGCGACGCGCTGGCGAAGACAAAAATCGCACTCCTTCACGTTGAGATCGTGCCGCAGCGCGTCGCAAGAAAAGCAGCGGTACGCAGCCAGCACCGAAAAATTACGCGCGTACCAGAACTGCAAAACTTTTACAGGTAAGGGCTTACGGGCATTTCTGCTAGTGCGTACTGCGATTTCTTGGCGCGTCCTTGCGTACCGCTTCAGCCTCAAAAAATCAGCACAAATCGAGCGTGAAGCGGGGCGACCAACTGGCTATCAAGAGCGCAGTTTTTGGAGGTGGATAAAGCCGTTTCCTGACAGCGAGATCGTGCTTCTTGAAGACGCGGCATTCCTCCAAACAGGAGGTGCGTCATGAGTGCATCTATCCTTCAAACGACCCCCACTTTAGAGACTTTTTCGCAGAGATTTGAGCATGAGTGCATCGTGGGCAGCGAGATCGATTCTTGCCTCTATAGCGCGGCGATCGAGATCGTTGAGGACACCGGATATTTTGAGCCGAACGAGTTCTTAGGACAGAAAGTTTCTCGTCAGTGGCAAACCCACAAACCCCACAACTACAGAGCTTTGGCGGTTTTCCTCAACGAAGACGATGACCCCTGGCAAGCCAAGCCAGAGCATCCAAGAGTTAATCACAAGACGGGCAAAGAGCAAAAATACGAGTCGATTAAAGGCAGAGGTGCGAGGGCTTTTACGCCTCCCGTCACTGTCGGAATCTATCGAAAAATCACCGAACGCAACAGCATTGCTCAAGAGGATTTATGGCTAAAACTTTTAGTAGAAGCCGCAAGGCAGAACGAGCTAGACACGCTGCTTCAGAAGTGGAGCGGATCTGGAGCCAGCCAGTTAACGATCGAGCGTGGCGCGATAGCGGGGATGGGCTTTTCGTCCTCCTCCTCAAAGAACTTTATCCAGAATCAAGCCTTAGAGAAGCTGCAAAAACTCTTGCAGCCGAACACCCAGGAATTGCATTCACTCCAGCAAGGCAACCCTACACAGGAAGTCCTTGCAGCGCTATGCTGCTTTGTCGCGAATTTGCCATCCCGAACCCGCGTCCCGAATTTCTGGAAGTGGTTAGAACAGCGCGTTGATATCCCTCTAATTCTGACTGAGGGCGGTAAGAAATCGCTCTGTCTGCTGTCTCAAGGCTATGTCGCGATCGCGCTCTACGGGGCACGGGGCGGTGTGGTAGAGAACGAGGTTATCGGTGGCGAAAAGGTTCGCAAATTGAAGCCCGAACTCATTCACGATCTGCAACGGTTCGCAGTTCCCAAGCGCTCGATTACGATCGCGCTTGACCAAGACGATCGCATCAAAACTATAGCAATCCTAAATCAGTTGTAAGATGAAGGCTGAGTGGGTCGTGACCCCTGATGACAACCGTGAAAGATGGTAT
>NZ_PVWG01000083.1:0-9335 GCF_003003695.1 Phormidesmis priestleyi ULC007 | reverse complement strand
GGGATCAATTCTGGAACAAGCTGAATCAATATGGCTTTTCCATTGCGCTCTAAGGGTATCAAATAAAGGTCGCACCCCTTCACTTTTGTCTTTCTCATCTCTCGAAGTCGTTGCTGAAGCTCTCGCAGGTTTGGAGAGTGTCCCCCATAGCGCCACTTCACATAGACTTGAGAAATGTGTTGAACCGTTTGGACACGATCGCCCATCTGCAACAATGTAAAGTAGAAAAAAGATGGCATCAGATTTGAGGTTTACATTTATGTCAAATACTGTTCCAGTCAGTCTTTCTCAAACTCAAATTGTCACCTTAGAAAGGTTTTACACGCTGAAGGAACGATCGGAGATTCTGAGATTTTTGGAAGGATCTCCAGCGATCGTTAACACTTTGCTAGAAGCCCCCGCTAGTATTCAGCATTACTTCCCCACTGAAAAGCTTTTTCTTGACATTAGAGTTGATCCAGAGCTTGCTGATGACATAGAAATAGTCCTGGTTATTTTGACGAGCCTTGATCCTCAAGAAGCACTTAAACGTTTAAGACATTTAGATCAAGATTGGTGGCGAGGAGTTTCACGTCAAGTGTGGGGCAAAATCTGTGTTTTGCTGGAGTATTCGGATGTCGTTTGACTGGAAACAATATCTGACGCTTGCAGAAGAACTCTCTAGAAAATCAACGACTCCTGCAAATCTAGAAGCTAGACAAAGAACAGCGATTAGTCGCGCCTATTATGCCGCCTTTTTGTCAGCACGAAATTATCTACGAGATTACAAAAAGCTTCCTGTTTCACAAACCGGGGAAGCTCATCGCGACGTTGCTCAACAATTTAGACTTAACGCCGAACCCAATAATCAAACGATCGCTGACAATTTGCGGCGACTAAGACTGTATCGAAATCAAGCAGACTACACGGATAAATTCCCTGGATTAATCGCGATCGCAGAGATTTCTTTAGAGTTGTCCCAAGAAGTTATTTTTATTTTAGAAAACTTGCAAAACTAGACTTTTCCTCTCTTTTTCTCATTTCTCGAAATCGTTGCTGAAGCTCTCGCAGATTTGGAGAGTGCCCCCCATAGCGCCATCTCACATAGGCTTGAGAGATGTCTTGAATCGTTTGGGCACGATCGCCCGTCTGCAATTCTTCTTGACGCGCATACTCTAGCGGGGTCTGAGTCGGGTGCTTACGCAACCCCTGTTTTGCTAACCAACTCAGCATCTGCTGATAAAGACTTTCCATCGGTGGCAATTTGCGGAGTCTGCGCCGATCGCTCCACTTTTGCCAGCCTTGCCAACTCAACCAACTCAGAAAACTCAATCCCGTTAATAGAATTAAGCCGCTAAATAGCCCGATCCAGCCTCGGAACAATAGCCCCACGAGCCATGAGAGGATGCCTCCCAGCCACTGCACGATCGTGCCAATCACGCGATTTAGCACACTCGTCACGGGCGACGGCAACCAGCCCGCAACCCACTTCCAAAACTTTTGCAGCACCGTGAAAGTTTGGTCTTCTTCGATCGACGGCGGAACCAGTTCGTGTCCTGGAATCGGATCGAACGCAAACCAGCCATAGTTGGGAAAATACACTTCGGTCATTGCATAAGCGTCGGTGTTTTTCACCTCATACAGTCCGGTGAATGGATTGAACTGACCCGGTGCAAACCCCGCTACGAGCCGAGCCGGAATTCCGATCGATCTCAACATCACCGTCAACGCAGACGAAAAGTGATCGGGGTAGCCACCTTTGAAGCCAAACAGAAATGCCTCTACGAGATCCTGATCTTTCGTCAAAGGTGGCATATCAGGCTGAATTGCGTATCGCTGCTTCAACGCCTGCGCCAAAAATAACGCTTTCTCATAAGGGGCCGTAATCGGCTGAGGCGAGGTTGCTAAAAGCTCTTCTGTACGCTTGCGGATTTTTTCTGAAGTTTTCTCAGGAATTTGTAGATACAAACTGCCATCAGGAACCGCCTCGATCGCCACTTTTTGCAACAAAGTCCGATCGCGATAAGGCACTTCTGAAATCACGGTATAGGTTAAGCCTTCTTGCAGTCCGACGGGCGATCGCAAACCCCCTTCTGCGTCAATCGCCACTTCTTGAGTCGGAAAATAAAGCTCTCTCGGCTGTGACAGTGCCGGAATCAAATTTGGCAACTCAGTCACCATCGTGTAGGTTTGAACGACCTCTTTTTTGCGACTGCGACTAAAGGTTTGAGGCAAATAAAACTGATATGACCAGCCAGGACGCTTGATGGTTTTCGTGTCGCGATTGCGCGAGAGTTCCCAGCCTTGACCTGTGTAGCGATCGAACGCCAACACCCGCCAAAATCCCTCAGCTTGGGAACGGACGCGCATCACGACTCTTGGCTTGAGTTGTCCTCGCAGATTTTGATTGATGCGATCGCTAAAGCCATAATAAAAATCTTCATCCATCTGCCCACTGTTGCTCTGTCCGCTCCCTTGTCCTGTTCCCGCTTTGCCGCCGCGCACATAGCCAGGATTGTTGACCCGGCTGTTGTCAAACTTCCCCTGAGTTGCAATTTGAGAACTCATCGGAAAGCTTCGCAGTTGGTAGCCAGAAAATCGGGGCATCACGGCAAACACCGTTAGCCCCAGCGCCAAGGTTAAGAAAAAGGTCAACGGTAGAGCCGCAAAGTTGACCTTGCGGAGTTTGGCTTTTGTGGGAGTCGATCGCGTTAGCCCTAGTCGTGATCGATAGTCCATCACTAAGACAGGGAGCGCGATCGCCAAAAACACCAGCAGCATTCCGCCAAATGCCATCGTTTGACTCAGAGTGCTAGCAACCCCGATCAAAATAATGCCGATCACCATCGAGTAGCCCAAGTCTTTGCGGCGAGGCATATCAAAGCTGTGCAACACCTGAAGTTGAATCAGGAGTTCTGCCAATACCAGTCGCGTGTCATTGAGTTCTCGTCCGCCGATCATGCGGACAAAAAACGCCGCCAATGCGATCAGCATCCCGATCGCCAGCAAAAACTTAGTCGGAATGTTGCGCTCACGGCGACGCATCCAACTCCAAGTAGCTCCCAGCAGACTGAGCGGCACTGCCCAAAGGCTAAAGGTGGTATCGGCGGCAAGATCGGTCGCCACAATTCCGACACTCACCAATACCTGAGTCAAGATCCTAAACAGAATCGACTCTTCGGGTTCTGGCATTGGCAAGGCTTTAACTCGTTGCCACCATGACTGTCTCATTTAGAAAGGGTAAAGGGTAGAAAGATACATTTAAGGTTCATAGTGCCCCTGTGCACCCAGAGGCGACTGAGAATGCTCCACCTGACTCTACCAATTTCTTTCTAGCTTTTTACCCTTTATTACCCTTTACCCCTTCTTCTATCCGGCGCTCATAGGGCGAATCGCAAAAGTCATTACGTCTGCTTCGCCTAAACGCACTTCTAGTGGGTAAGTGCGATTAAGACTCAACTCCCGAAGTTCTACACTCAGACTGCCCGCGTCTTTACGATCTGCCAGCGCTTGCCACTGCTCTCCCTGAAACTGCAAGCTTCCACCGCAGGGTAGTTCTGCTTTAATTTGAAGTCGCCCAGTTTCCTGACCAAACTGGTACTCGGTCTTTAACGTGAGGATGCCTCGATCGGTGAGCCATTGCCGCTCGATCGTCGGCTGTTTGGGCGAGACGGTTAGCGTCAGCGCACTCATAATCTCGCGGGCTGCCAGCAGTGACAACGCCATTTGCTGAGTTTCGATCGCGTCCTCATATTGACTGGGTAACTCTGCGCCTGCTTCGGCGGCAAGCTGCTGCAAGCTAACCGCAGTTGAACGGGCGGGAGACACCATAATGTATCCAGCCACATCGTTCAACAGCCGCGATTGCCCTGGGAAAAAGGAATCCACCGCTTTAACAAGCTTGGCACCTTCGCGTAGAGGGGACAGTAAGACTGACTGACATTGCTCTAACAGGTCTAAAAGCACGAGTTCAGGCAGGGGGACAGGCAAACTGAGACGACGAAGTTGAGCCATCCACAGTGAGGCGGCTGAAAAAACAGGTTGCTTAACTTCAGAGTCCGCTGTTTCCGAACCGTAATCGGAGATTTCTTTTTCCCAGGGGAATAGAGGCGGCTTGTTTTGGATCTCAATCTGTAGACGATTTTTCAGCAGGGTATAAAAACGGTCTTGCACAGCAGGTATTTCTCCCGGTTTTAGTAGCATATCCTCCTCAAAGGGGCTGTCAGGATCGAATGACATCTCAGAATCTAAGCGCTGCGGGTCAGTCAGATCATCCTGCATGGCGGCGGCAACAATTTTTAAGTCGCTGCCGTCAACCACGTCAGGAGGGGTCAAACCAAGTTCCTGCAAAAGTTTTAGGTAACTTTTCTGTAACGCTTCCGAGTCACGATCCATTGTGATAACACCCTATTCATGAGGAGATTGGCTTCCTCCGGAATCTTGGTCATTCCGAATTTCCCAAGCCTGTTCTAGCAGTTTAAACCACTGTTTCTGAACTTGGTTAATGGTGCAGCCCAGCGTCTGCGCGATCGCCGCGTCGGGCATTTTTTGCTGCTTCATCTTCAATAGCGTACCTTGCTGGGGCGTAATCTGCTCTTGCAGCGCTTGCCACTGCTTGTTAGACAAGCCCAGATTGCGCTCTAAGTCAACTTCTAGCCATTGGTGGACGAGTTCCCAATGATGAGAAAAAGCAAACCTGATTAAATGGTATTTAAAGCGCTGCTGTAAGTAATCTCGTTGGCGCGGGGTTAGCTTGAGAATTTGCTCAATCTCGTTAGCTGGGAGATCTTGCAGACGCAGCACAAAATATTCAATGCAGTCTGCTTGTTTGCGCTCTTCTAGATAGGCGACCAGTTCTTTGATCACCGTTTGGCGCAGGGTGTCTTCTGGCAATTCTGGCTCTTGAGCGACCATCTGCTCTCGAACTTGCTGAATCGATGCCACATTCCACGGAGTTTCAGACTCTAACAGAGTGCCCTCGGCTGCCCGTTCTAAATCGACCAGCGTCTCGGTGGGCTGCTGCTGTGAGAAGGTTTGTGCCCGCAGAATAATCAACTGTTGATTGCGGTTCCCAGGAAGCGGAATTCGCCGTTTGCCGTAGCGCTCTGTAAACGCCATATATTCGGCTAGCTCTATGAGCGTGCGCGGCGTATAAGTCGGGCCCAGTTGAGTTTCTCGCCGAAAAGCGGTTAACGCTTCGACATAAAACCCTTGCAGGAAGTCTTCGATCAGCGTCAGACGGGCTTGATAGCTCGCTTGGCTCATAGACGGGTTAATGTATCGATAAACGACAGCACTTAAGTTGCTGTGCAGCTCGACCCGCCCCCGCACCGAACCCAGACTATAGTAGGTCAGACATTGCTGAAGTCGGTGCCGTGCTAGAGCGGTTGCCCAAGCGTCTGCTTCTCCAGAGGCTTGAATGCGCTTACTTTCGGTGCAGATGCGACCGACTTCTTGGGTTAAGCGATCGGCAACGCCGTTACAACTTCTTTGCTCAGATGCAGTGGTTGCCTGTTTCAATTCGCTCAATAGCATTTGAAAGATTGCTTCCACGCTCTGGCAAACATCCCCAACGATTTCTAAGGTCTTACAAATCAATTGCTTTCTCTCAATTTTGGGACAGCTAGATCACAATGATAGGTAGAAGAAACCCTGATTATTTTGGATGGATTTGGCAATGGACTTAGACCAACAAACTCAGGCGCTCGTTGAAGGTGCCCCTCAAGATGGCTCAACCCCTCAACTGGTTGAGTCGATCGCGCCAGCGCTTAAAATCCTGGCTCAACGATTGCGGCATTTGCAATATTACGTGATGCAAACGTTAGATGACAGTTGGGTCATGACGACCCTGGGTCATCGTACCGAATCAGAGATTGAGAAAAACGTGATTTATGCGTTTCCCACTTTAAAGGATGTGGCAGCAGGCCCTTTTGCGCTTTCCGATCCGAATATGATTGCGGTGCCTGTTCCGGTCATGGATATTTTGTTTCAAATGCTGGCAATGACGAGTATTTACAGCATTATCTTTTTTGAAACACCAGGGAATGTGACGATAGGAACAGAAGTGCAACGAGCCGAATTGGAAACCTTAGTCCATCAGTTTTTGCAAAGTCAGGTAGATGCAGATACTCAAGTCAATATTCCGAGTGATATTGCTTAAGTATTTTCTGGCTAAGTTAGGCGCTCATTTAATCAAGTTTGGGACTGTTGATCTTGAGAAATAATTCAGAAAAAATCTTCTTGAAATCTCATGTCTCCAGTCTCTTCTCGAATCAAGTTAAAGCAGCACCCCGGTCAACCGTATTACTTACGGGTTCTTACTGATTGTACCTACGGATGGGCTGTTTTAAGGGAGAATCAGATATTCAAACAGAATCCTTATATTTTAAGGCTCCTAGTTCATCTAATCTTTATACGATCGCTCCTGCTAGAAGCGATTACCTACGTGGTAAAAACGGTTACGTTTAATACAGACTCTTGAAACTTATGGACTAAAAATCGGTGAAAACTACGCGAATTGAATGAGGTTTCTAAGAGATTTGGCGGAGGTTTATTAATTCAAATTAACGATTTCTGTTTAATCTTTATCAATGCTTTAAGTGGCGTTTTAAAAAGATAAATTGAGCATGGGTGGAGATGTTTGTAAGAGTTGCAGTGATCACATCAAACAAAGATTTTGAGATGGAATAGATAACAGGCATTAGGCGGCTCCTACTGCTGCGATCGCGGCCTCTAGGGCGATCGCCACATGAGTCCAATGAGTCCCACCCTGACAAAACACGACGTAAGGCTCTCTTAAAGGCCCATCGGCAGAGAATTCGGAGGTGCTGCCGTCAATAAAGGTGCCGCCCGCCATCACAAGTTGGCTTTCATAGCCGTGCATCTCACCTGGAACGGGGTCGAGATAGGAACCGATCGGAGAGTGGTTTTGAATCGCTCGACAAAAGGCAATAATCTTCTCTGGTGAACCGAGCTTGATCGCTTGAATCACATCCGATCGCGGTGACATTGGGAGTGGATTGACCGGATAGCCCAACTGCTCAAACACATAAGCCGTCAGATGATTGCCCTTAATCGCTTCTCCGACCATCTGAGGCGCGAGAAACAATCCTTGAAACAGAAGCCGATTTAAGTCAAAGGTCGCTCCCCCAAAGCTGCCCACACCCGGAGCCGTGAGCCGACAGGCAGCCGCCTCTACTAAATCTGCTCGACCTGCGATATAGCCCCCTGTGGGCACGATCGTCCCGCCTGGATTTTTGATCAGCGAACCTGCCATTAAATCTGCACCAACGGCAGTCGGTTCTCGATCTTCAACAAATTCGCCATAGCAGTTATCGACAAAGCAAACCGTATCGGGGTTTTGCTGCTTGACGAGATGGATGATTTTCTCGATCTCGGCGATCGTCAAACTGGGTCGCCATGAATAGCCGCACGATCGTTGAATCGACACGAGGCGAGTATTCGATTTGATGGCGTGAGCTAGGTTACTCCAGTCGATCATTCCTTCCAAAGTTAGATTCAACTGTCGGTAGTCGATGCCAAACTCTTTGAGTGATCCCTGCCCAGTGCCCCGCAGTCCGATCACTTCTTCGAGGGTGTCGTAGGGTGCCCCTGCAACCGCCAGCATTTCATCGCCGGGACGCAGCACCCCAAACAGAGCCGCCGCGATCGCGTGAGTGCCAGAAACAAACTGCACTCTCACCACCGCCGCTTCTGCTCCGACGATCTCGGCAAAGACGCGATCGAGCACTTGCCGACCCAGATCGTCATGCCCATAGCCCGTGACACCCGCGAAATGGTGAACGCCGATCCGATGATTTCGGTAGGCATTGAGGACTCTTGTTAAGTTTTTCTTGACCTGAGCGTCAATACCAGAAAAAATCGGGAGGAGTGCTTTTTCTGCTGCTTGTAGCTTTGTGGAGCTATCCATCACGGTGGTGTTGGGTTAGAACGTTAAAGTGGAGTGTGCGAATCGCTTGATCCCATTTGGGTTGTCTGTTCGATCATCGACTCTGACACGGCAAGGGAACCAAAAGATAGGGGAGTTTATTATACCTTCCGATCTTCTACTTCCTCCACTTTGAGATTGTGGATTGAATAATATCCGTTGCTTGCGATGGCAACGGGCACGGCAGTGCCATGCCCCCACATTTAATTCACGTTTCGCACAGACTAGGTACCTTGTTCCATATCGAGACTATTGCATGACTGTCGCAACTTCAAAACAACTCCGCCTCGATTTCCCTGTCATTTTATTTATGGCGGCGGTGCATATCGGGGCACTCTTTGCCCTGCTGCCTAGCAACTTTAGCTGGGCAGCCGTGGGTGTCGCTGTTTTCCTGCACTGGGTAACTGGCGGTTTGGGTATCACACTCGGATTTCATCGTCTGGTGACTCACCGCAGCTTTCAGACTCCTAAATGGTTGGAATATTTTTTGGTGACTTGTGGTGCGCTCTCTTGTCAGGGGAGTCCGATCGATTGGGTTGGCATGCATCGAATTCACCACTTAAATTCTGACCAGCCGTCAGATCCCCATGATTCTAATCAGGGTTTTTGGTGGAGTCACATGGGTTGGATGCTCTATGAGATTCCTTGTAGAGATCAAATTGCTCGCTTTACGAAAGACATTTGTGATGATCCATTCTATAAGTTTCTTCACAAAAATTTCTTTCCGATCCAGATCGCATTAGGCGCTGTACTCTATTTAATTGGAGGCTGGCCTTTTGTGGTTTGGGGTGTGTTTGTGAGACTGGTGGCGGTTTTTCACTGCACCTGGTTTGTTAACAGTGCCACTCATAAGTTTGGCTACCAGACTTATGACGCAGAAGATCACTCCAAAAATTGCTGGTGGGTCGCAGTTCTGACTTATGGCGAAGGCTGGCACAACAACCACCACGCTTACCAACATTCTGCCCGTCATGGCATGAAATGGTGGGAAATTGATATGACTTGGATGACGATCCGACTCTTACGATCGCTAGGGTTAGCCACAAAAGTGAAGCTAGCCGGAGAGGAATAGCGTCAACTATTGAAGGATGAATTCACTCTCGATTCATCCTTCAGTATCAGCACTTGATACCAACTCTGTCTGAGGCTGCCTAGGTTGCAGATATTGAAGTTCCTACCTGGTCTAGCTTTTGTATTGTTTTATCCTGTGCAACTTCACAGTGAATTGATCTGAATTGAAAGATGAGCTAGATCATAGAAATAATTGAGAAGTCCTGTCAGGATCGGAATAGAAGTGATGAGAATCTAGGTATGCTGGTTTTGACACAAACAACGGGTGCGACCTTTATTTGATACCCTTAGAGCGCAATGGAAAAGCCATATTGATTCAGCTTGTTCCAGAATTGAT
>NZ_PVWG01000082.1:0-9721 GCF_003003695.1 Phormidesmis priestleyi ULC007 | reverse complement strand
CAACAAAAACAGTTCTCGCATCCGTAGTCCGCGAGTCGCGGGTCTTATTTTTCTCTCATGACATCACAACACTCAAGATAGTAACCTAAAATCGGTAACTTATTTACGAACGAGTCCTTAGCCATGCATCCAGCAGAAAATTTTAGTGTTGGACAACTGTTGGCCTTCAAAGCGCTGAATGATAACTTTTTGCAGCTAATTATCACCGTGATCTCTTTGGTGGATGAATTACCCGCGTTAAAGCAGCCACTCAACGCCTCCAGATGCAGCCATCGTTTGTGCAAATTTGCACTTTGACTACCCCGGACGATCGGACTTACTAGACAACTTCTCGATGCAAATTCCTGGCGGGCAGGTGACGGCGTTGATTGGTCAATCGGGCTGTGGCAAGAGCACTCTGTCTAAACTGATTGCCGGACTTTATATCCTTCAAACAGGCAACATTCGGATTGATGCCTACAACCTTCAAGATCTGGCTCTCGATAGCCTGCGCCGTCAGGTGGTGTTGGTGCCGCAAGATGCCCATTTTTGGAATCGATCGATTCTAGAAAATTTCCGTCTGGGGCAACCCGAAGCAGACTTTGAGCAAATTGTTAGAGTTTGCCAAACGACTGGAGCCGACGAGTTTATCAGCAATTTACCGAACAAATATCAAACCATTCTCGGCGAGTTTGCGACTAACTTTTCTGGTGGACAACGGCAACGCCTTGCTATTGCCCGTGCCCTACTCAATAACCCGCCTGTTCTAATTTTGGATGAATCCACGTCGGGACTAGACCCTATTAGCGAAGCAGCGTTGCTCGATCGATTGTTCTAACACCGCCAAGGCAAAACGACGATTCTGATTAGCCACTGTCCGGCGGTGATTCAACGCGCCGATTGGATTGTTTTGCTGGAACAAGGTCAATTAAAACGACAAGGGTCACGATCGGAGGTGTTGGCCCATGTCGGACAACACTTAGAGTTGCTCTATACTGCCGATTCGGCGCTTGTGAATCCTTAGGATTGTGAATTCAATCATATCGGTTACTAGCAACGCCAATGGGCACGGCAGTGCCATGCCCTTACACAGACTCCGGCTTTACTGTTGTTTTATCAGGTAAATGACTATGCTTAACACAGCGCATCCTGACAGCATTCGCACGATTAAAAGTGATGAATTTCTACCCCAAATCCAGCGCTGGATCTCTCTAGGTGGACTGTTATTAATGGGTGTCATTAGTATTTCTGTCATCCTCTCTGCCACCGTGAAATACAATATTGCGGTCAAAGCCAATGCGACAATTCGTCCAGTCGGTGAGTTACGACTTGTCCAGTCCATGACGGAAGGCAGCATCAAACAAATTGTTGTCACAGAAAACCAGGAAGTCAAAGAGGGAGACGCGATCGCCTACCTGGATGACACCAAACTGCAAATTCAAGCCAGCCAATTGCAAAACAGCATTCAACAAAGCCGACTTCAGCTTGCTCAACTAGATGCTCAAGTGAGATCAATGGACAGCCAAATTCTGGCAGAGTCGCAGTTGATCGATCGCGTCATAACGGCGGCAGAAGTTGAAATCAATCGATATCAACGGGGGTATGACGAGCGCCAACTCACGACCCAAGCTGACTTTCAGGAAACGAAAGTGGCCCTAGAATCGGCTCAAGATGAACTGACGCGCTATCAAGGCTTGGCAGGGACTGGGGCAATTTCTGAACTGCAACTCAAGCAAAAACAATCTGCCGTCCAAACCGCCGAGGCAAAACTCAACCACACCCAAGCCGCACTCAACCCCAGTCAGGCATCTGGGCGCGTTGCCCAAGAACAAGTGGCCCAACAGCAAGCACGAGGTAAAGCGACCTTGGCGAGTTTAAATAAGGAACGTCAGGCGTTAAATCAACGACGATCGGAGATTCAAAATCAACTGATTCGCGCTCAAAAAGACCTGGAACAAACGGTTCGAGAGATCAGAAAAAGTGTGATTCGCGCGCCCAGCAACAGCGCGATTAACTCCTAAGTATCCGGTGTCCCATTTGTCTTCTACGGCCCCAGATGAGTAAAAGTAAAATAGATAGGGACTGATCAATGCACCGAGAATGGCGACCGCAATAAATAAGTAGTGTGTTATGTCTTCTTGAGGTACAGTTGGCAAAAGTCCCTTAGCCACATCAGTCCATACTGGATGCAGTTTGAAGGTTGCCACGACAAACACTAATGTGATCAGACCCAGAACAGAAATTCCGTTTTCGATGAGACCGAAAGTGCCTTTCCACAACAGTAGCCAGATGGCAAACGCGACAGGAATCGCCCACCACTGAAAGCTAATTCCGGTGATTAACTGTAGAGCAATACAAACGCCGCCAATCTCAGCACCCAGAATCAGAAAATCAACAATGATTTCGGCAACGAGGGGGAAGATGTAGAAATTAAACCCAAACCGTTCACGCACCGCATCCGCTAAAGTATGTTTGCTGACTGCGGCTAAACGACCCGACATTTCGACCAAGAAGATCACGCAAATCGTGCCTAGAACGATCGCCCAAATTAACTGAAATCCAAATCCAGCTCCCGCTTCGGCAGCAGTGGCGATCGCGCCCACATCCAGAAATCCGCCAATGCTCGTCACAATGCCCAGGGCAATTTCTAAAAGCTTTTTCATGGCTGCTTTTCCTGAGCTTTGAGAGTGGCATCTAACTGCTGATAATGAGTTGAAAGCTGCTGAAGTGGAGCAGCGATCGCGTCTTTCTGATGACGCTCAATGGCTACCGTCAGTTGCTGAAGCGTTTGTTGAATTTGCTGAGTCTGCTGCTGTAGAGATTCAGTGAGATCTTTTGTTTCTCCAGCGATTTCTTCTTGGCTCTTTTTCAGCGTTTGCTCTGCGTAAGCGTCGGGAACAGTGCCTTGCTGCCAGGTCTCTCCCACCATTTGAGCGGTTGCTGTCCAAGACTGAATGCTTTGTAGGCTTTTGACCAGTTTTTCATGAGAGGACGATCGACTACAGGCAGCTAATCCCAACAGCAAACCGAGGAGCAGAATCTTTTTCATGAACGCTAACGATCTCCAAATAGCGCTTAGTAAATATATTCTGCTTCTTGAGGAAGGTATAACAGACTACCAGTGAAGAGATTTCTCTATCTGCAATTTTTCCTGAAGTTAGAGATCTATCGAGTTGAGTAGTCAGCCGCTTTTGTTGGTGTATTTGACAATCAGTAAGCAGTTGCGTTGCCCTTGTCGATCGTAACTCACCTGATCAGTCAATCGCCGCAGCAAAAACCAACCGTAACCCCCTTCTCGCAGCGTTCCCGGTTCGGGTTCTTCAAGCTTGTTAGGGTCAAACGGCTGTCCCCAATCCCAAATGCGAATCTCCATGCGATCGTCGTTCAACATCACCTCAATCTCGATCGAAGTCTCAGTTGATAGACCACAGTGAGCATGACGAACTGCATTCGTAAACCCCTCAGCTAGGGCGAGGTTTAAATGATACAACTGGTGATCGCGGCGGGCGATCGGCGAATGATGCTGAAACCAAAATTGCTCAAACCACTTCTGTACAGAGTTGAGGACAGTTAGCTCACTGTTAACCGTCAGATGATCTTGGTAAGACATGTCCAGTCCAAATCAGTAGGTTAAAGGTATTAAAATTTGCGGCAGTCAGACTTGATCTGACCTATCAACATGATTCACCGTTCTCAAAGAATTCGCAACCCTATTGCCCAAGAGCTTGACGCTGCAACGCTAGCAGTTCTCGAATTCCTTTCTCAGCGACATCCATAATTTGATCGAGTTGCTTGCGGCTAAAACTTTCTCCCTCAGCCGTTCCCTGCACTTCAATGATACCAAATGACTCATTCATCACGATGTTGCAATCGACATCTGCAATCACATCTTCATCGTAATTGAGATCTAAAAAGGCTTGGTCTTGAATCAGTCCTACCGAAGTTGCCGCGACTTGATGAACGATCGGCGATCGCGTCAATTCTCCACTTTCTAGCAGATGATTGATCGCATCCTGAAGGGCGATAAATCCGCCAGTGATTGCGGTGGTGCGGGTTCCGGCATCGGCTTGCAAGACATCGGCATCGATCGTAATGGTGCGTTCGCCCAAGGCTTGCATATCGAGGGTCGATCGCAAACTGCGCCCAATCAACCGCTGAATTTCTTGGGTGCGACCCGACAGTTTGAGAAACTCTCGCGATTGGCGTTCAGGCGTGGCTCCGGGCAACATCCGATATTCCGCGGTCAGCCACCCTTCCCCCTTGCCAAAGAGAAACTTGGGCACTTTCGGCTCAATGCTCACGGTGCATAAGACTTGTGTATCGCCACACTTTGCTAGTACCGATCCGGCTGCAAATTTGGTAAATCGCCGCTCAAACGAGACGGGTCGAAGTTGATCAGGTTGTCGATCGTCAGGTCGTGTCCAAGTCATGCTTATCACCTCAAATCCCTGACTAGGATAACTCTCTAGCGCCTCACTCATCGCCTCTAGCCCCTAATCTCTTCAGAATTTCCTCACCGAGTCGCTCGCTAAACTGACTCTCTGTCGGATTCGTCTCTAAAATAGGAACTGAAGTGACCTAAATTATGAGAGTAACCATTTTGACTACTGCTGCGAGTTCTAATCAAACGATCGAGTTAACTCCGAGCTACACGATTCCGATCAGTCTGGGGTTGGCGGCGGTGCCGTTGCTGTTTGTGCAAGTCTGGGTAAGTTTGGCGATCGCGCTTTTTAGTCTGTTTTTGCTGATTCAGACCGTGATGTTGCGTCTGAGGTTTACCGACACGGCACTAGACATTTATCGAGGCGAGACATTGATTCGTCGCTTTCCCTATCAAGAGTGGCAAAACTGGGAAATCTTTTGGTCGCCCGTGCCAATTTTATTTTATTTCAAAGAAGTTAAAAGCATTCACTTTCTACCGATTATCTTCGATCCAAAAACCTTGCGGACTTGTTTAGAACAGCGCTTTCCTAAAAACCAAAACGCTGACACCTGATTTCCTGTAAAGTACAGACGCAATTCACTGTATTCTTCCGATCCTTTAATCTCTAGACTGAACGCGCTATGAATTCTGACGAACTGCCGACCCAAGCCCCTGACGCGATCGAGGAAATGCCATTAGCATCGGCTGCTGACATGACGCAATCTGAACTGATTGAAGCGTCAATCTCTGAGCCAGAAATCGAAAATTTGGCGCAGCAAATTGCGGATTTAAAACAGCAAGAACAGGCACTCAAACAAGATATTGCGTCACTGCAAACCGTTCGCAGTCAACTGCAAGAACAGACTCTAGACGCTCAGGCAGCATTGGGAAGGCTCGTTCAAGATGGCTTAGGTGACTTAGACTATCGGCGGCAAACGCTGCAAATCGCGATCGAGCAATTAGAGCGTCGTCAAGAACGCATTCGCAACGAAATGCGAACAACTTTTGCCGGAACCTCGCAAGATATCGCCATTCGAGTGCAGAGCTTTAAAGATTATTTAGTGGGCAGTTTGCAAGATTTGGCACTAGCAGCAGAACGATTAGAGCTAGAAAAGCCGAGAGAGCCAGAACGAATGGTAGCGCCGATCGTTGAAGAAAAATCCCAAACGCCATCAGCTCCTAGATTTGCCGAACAAAGTTTTCAAGAGCAAACCAAGAAAATTCGTCATCTCATTGATCAGTTTCGCAATCAGCCCGACTATTATGGCCCGGTTTGGCAACTGCGACGTACCTTTGAGCCAATTCACGCCGAGCGAGTTTCTAACTGGTTTTTTACGCAAGGCGGACGGGGTGCGGTTCGCACGATGGGTTCACGGCTGCAAAATATTTTGGTGTCATCGGCAGTGATTTCGATTTTGTATCAGATCTATGGCGATCGTCTCCGCACGCTGATTCTCGCCAACTCTCCCGAACGTTTAGGTGAGTGGCGACGCGGCTTGCAAGATTGTCTGGGCGTTTCGAGGAGTGATTTTGGCTCAGATCGCGGCTTAACTCTATTTGAGACTCCAGAACCGCTGGCAATGAAAGCCGATCGATTGGTCAGAGATGGCTTGCTGCCTCTGATTGTGATTGATGAAACCGAAGAGATGATTAGTCTAGCAATGCTGCAATTTCCGATGTGGTTAGCGTTTGCACCTAACCCACAGCAGATGCAGCAGCAAAACTATTACTACTAGGGATTGTGGATTTACCCTCACCCTAGCCCTCTCCCCAAAGAGAGGGAGCTAGAGACTAAAAGAGCGATCGTCCCAACCAGGACGATCGCTCTTTCAGTCTCATTGAATTGACATTAATCGAACTCAGGCGACCACAAATCGGAAATTTTCACTTCCCAACTCGGTAGCAGATCGGGCAATGTAAGCACGTCTCCATCTCGCAGAGTTTCCGGTGGTTGCCCAGTGCGATAGACTTCTACCGTTTGGTTTTCTGGGTTAATAAAAGTTCCAACCCGTGTACCTAACTTGAGAAAGTCCTGAATTTTGTCTCTTAGCTTTTTAACGCTGTCACTTGGAGATTTAACCTCCACCATCAGATCAGGCACGATCGCGGCAAACGATCGCGGACTACGCCGTAGACGCTCCGCAAACACAAACGAAACGTCGGGCGATCGGACATCTGCATTTGGAAGGTCAAATCCTGCGCTCGAACCTGTAACGCGTCCTAACTTACGAGGCTTCGTCCAGTTCGCCAACTGACGACCAAACTCAAACGCCACCTCATCCGATTCATAACCCGATGGACTCATGACAATAATGTCTCCCTCGACCAACTCCATCCGCAGGTCAGGATGCTCAGACTGGAGCTTTTCTAAATCTTTGGCAGTCAGGGCGGTCGAAACCATAGCCAAGAGTCCTGTTAAAAGGTCTACAGAAGGCGGAAGATGAAGGGATAGCGGAATGGCTCATCGGGCTTGGTGAAGCAGTGAGCTAGTGCCCAAATCGTCAAACCCCAGTGAATTGCATAGCCCAGCGGAAACAGAATCCACCCCAACAACCCAAACGTCAACAGCGATGGAATCAGAATCAAAATGCCCCAAAACCACACATTAAAGTGAAAGTTAATCGATTCTTTGGCGTTGGCTTGAACGACGGGATCGTCTGAGATGAAGGTGATGGCGATCGGCACACCCACTGACAAAATTGTCGTACTAAAAAAGATGGCTCCATGAGACAGGCAGGATAGCAACCTGCGCTTGGCTGAATCGTGGGTTCCTTGCATCCTGGAATGGCTCCTATGAATAGTTTTTGCTTGACTCGATCGTATCGTCGATCGCGCAGCCGTCAGTAGTGGAGTTTACCGTACTTCCTCACTCAGGGAGTTTTTTCTTCAGATAGCTTTATTTTCACTCAACGTCAATTTCTTGAGGAGTTTTGGGTGTGAGAATCACCTCTGGGTTAAAGGGCTGAAGATTAGATGTAGAACCATTTTGTTGGAGTTGCTGGGGTTGGGTAAAATGCTGTGCCAAATTTACAAAATCGGAGGGCACCATGACGATCGTGGTCGTGTTATTTTCTGCCCCAATCTCAGTCAGCATTTGCAAACGGCGCAACTCTAATCCGATGGGGTTAGCGCTAATCATTCGAGCCGCTTCGGCAAGTTTTGCAGAGGCTTCTTGTTCGGCAGCAGCTTTAATGATGCGGGCACGTTTTTCTCGAATGGCTTCGGCTTCTTTTGCCATTGCCCGCTGCATCGTGGGCGGAATCTCGACATCCTTGGTTTCAACTCGCTCAATCACGATTCCCCAGGGTTCTGTGATTTCATCGACGATTTCTTGCACTTTGACGTTGATTTTGTCGCGGTTTTGCAGCACGTCATCCAAAATATTTTGTCCGACAACGTTTCGCAGAGTGGTCATTGCCACTTGATAGACGGCGGTTTGATAGCTCTCGACTTTGTTGATTGCCTTAGAAGGATCAAGAATGCGGTAGTAGAGAACAGCGTTGACTTTGATGGTAACGCTATCAGCAGTAACGGTTTCTTGTGGCTCAATGTTGACGGTTTTTGTTCGCACGTCGATCTGCACTTTTTGATCGACGAATGGCATAATCCAATACATGCCAGGCCCCATCACGCCTTTGGTGCGTCCGAGTCGAAAAATTACGCCGCGCTGATATTCTCGATCGATCTTCAACCCATTCAGCGACAAGATAAACAATGCACCAATTAATGCAGTTACAAAGCTCACTGTAGTATTCCTAACGCTATAGCTCTGTTCTAGCACGGCGATCGAGAAGCATACAGAAACGTAACCTTATCTAATTTGATTACCCGACAGATCTATGTAGAGGCACGACATGTCCTGCCTCTACTTACCCGCCATCCGATTGGTTCTAAAGGTCACGTTGGAGCCTTCTTGCGTCTGCTCTAACACCAACAAAGGCGTTGGTTTTGCCTTCTGATCCCAATGCATGTTGGCGATCCGTCCTTGAATTGCAGGTTGCCAAGTGTCATTTTCGTGAGTTGGGCTGAGAAACGTCTCGAAGCAGTCAATAATTTGATTAATCGTGACCGAAGTCGGCTGAGTGGGCAGTTTGAGAATCTTGATTTGAACGCGGAACAATACGCGCTTTGAGCCTTTGTTGACTCCATCTCCGGCCTCATATTCTAAGTCGAAGACTTCATCGACCTGTCGCCCGGTGCTGGCAATGCCGATCTCAGCTTGATTGGTCGGGTTTGCGCGCAGTGCCAGCGTGATTTTGTCTTTGACTCTGAGTTTGATCTGGTTGACGATCGCAAAGTGAAACACTTCTTCTGCCATTCGCATTCTCAGATAGTCGAGGTTAAACTCACGCGAGTGGATCAGATCGGGGTTACGCTCCATTTTGCCGATCATTTCAACGGCATATTTAAGCTTCTTTTTTAGTTCGCGATTTTTAAACGTCTCAAATTTCACCTGCTTTTTGAGTTTGCTGGCTTGCAGAGTCGAAAAGATGCCCAAGAAAACGAGCAGCAAAAACAGTCCACCTGAGGTTGCCATCCAAATCTGTTGCCCAGAGTCAGTAACGGCTGGGCTAGAAGCTGCGCTGGAAGAAGATTTGGTTTTAGCGGTCTTGGGAGGAACCTGAGCGAGCAAGGGTTCTACAAAAACAATCCGAGGTGACATAGATGATGCTGGCTAAGAATTTGAGTCGTTTTCAGAATGCCCCTGAATCAAGAGTAAACCATCATCTAGACAGAAAACTTAGCCTTCATTCCTGAGTTCGATTAGCAGTTCGATCGTACTCGCTCTAAAGCCGCAGTTCTCAAACAATTTTCGAGCGGCAGCATTTGCTATTGCTGTGTCGAGTCGAATTTGGGAAATGCCCAGTTGGGTGAAGTGCGCGATCGCTGCCTCTACAATCTGTCGAGCGATTCCGGCATGACGAAATTCTGGCTCGACCCAAAGATCATGCACAAATGCATAGTTTTTCAGCGTGTAAATCGGGATTTCTCGCTCTACGGTAGCGATCAAAAAAGCCACAAGCTGGTTCGATTCTTCGGCGACTAAAGACCAAACTCCCCGTGTCGAATTTTGCAACAATCCATACTTTTTGAGGTAAGTCCGACTCCAAGCCAGTCGGTATTCAACCTCAGTTTGCGAGGTGCTTCCGTGTAAAATCTCTAACACCTTGTCCGGCAAATTGAGAAGTTGCACTACTTTGTCATAAATCTCTTCAGTGGCACCAGAACCCCCTTAAATCTGACGTGAGTTGGACGGAAGATAGAAGCGCAAAAGGAAAGCTGAGACTACCTTTGAAAGTCATGTAAACCTTTTGAGTC
>NZ_PVWG01000081.1:0-9800 GCF_003003695.1 Phormidesmis priestleyi ULC007 | reverse complement strand
TGCCGTGAACCAAATCACGTTACAAGTTCAACGACGACTGGACGCGAAACGCCAAGCGCCCTTCGAGCAAACGCCAGCGATTATCTTAGTCGATGGGGTGTGGGTAGACATCCAGTATGTGATTGCCGATGAGTACAAGGAAGACTTATCGGGACATCTGCGGCAACGACGGCAAGTGGAAGAACGAGTCGTGCTAGCTGTGATGGCAGTCTGGGCAGATGGACGCACAGAAGTAATCCACTACGAGGTTGCCGAAACTGAAAGTGAAGCCGCTTGGCGGGATCTATTTGCCCATCTGATTGAGCGCGGATTTGACCCCAAAGCACTAGAACTAGTCTGTAGTGATGGCAGTTTAGGACTCCCACCCGCAATTGCGGCTTACTTCCCGAATGCTCAACAACAACGCTGTATCACCCACAAAGTCAGAGGCATTGAGCGGCATCTGAACTATCAGGAACTGCCCCAAGTAGACGCACAACAACAACAACAACAACAACCGCTCAAACTCACCGATGCCAAGCAACAACGGCGCTTTGAAATCACGAGTGATGCTTATGATATTTTCGAGGCAGTGGATGTCAACCAAGCACACGACCGCTTGCAAGACTTTGCTCAAAAGTGGCAATCACGCGAACCCGATGCAGTGCGTACCTTCCTCAACGATAGTGAACTCACCCTGACCTTCTATCAATTCCCTCACGACCTCCATCGCCATATTCGGACTACGAATCACTTGGAGCGCTTGTTCCGTGAGTTTCGTGCCAAGTCAGATGAAATCGGGGCATTCCCGAATGAAATGAGTTGTCTGACCGTTTTGTGTATGGTGGTAGAGCGGGATCATGCTAAACATGACCGCAAATCCTCCGCGAATAATTCGTGACACTAACAATATGTAGATGCAGGCATCTCCGCCACCAAGCTTGGAAAATCCCTAATTCAGCACCAGATCGGCTTGCAAGACATCCGATCGGAAAAAGTGAACTTCCAAAAAGCCGTCGTCAAAACGGAGATCGCCCTGACTGAGCTTTCAGAATTACATCTCAAGCTGGGCTATCAAAATGCGTTTCTCCCAGTTCTAGAGCAGGATTACATCCATCGCCTCGCCGAAGCTCAAAGCAAAGCCGAACTCTCGCAGCGCAAAGCGATGGCTCACCAGCACGAAGTTGAAATGAAATACCCCACGATCGACGTTCAAACCCAGCAGATTGTCGCCTAAGCCAAAGTCCCTAGCGACGTTATCAGCCCTGCTAGGGGCATCTTTCCCAACCCCTTGCACAGATAGGAATTGGAGCTATGGTATCACTCACCTCCTTCAGAAACGCAGGTCAGCACATCAGTCTCGTCGGGTTTCTCGGCAGCGCGATCGCCCTCATCACCTCGACGACGATTTACGACAATTCAAAGATTGCCAGTCTCTCAACGCTATCCGGTACGCTCTCCCTATTTGCGTGCGTCAGGATTGAGCGGAGCCACGATCACGCACGCCTCAAGCAAGAGCTAGAAGCCAAAACCGACACGCTCCTCAGGCTGGAACACGAACTCAGAGACGTAGACTATCAGCGCAGCCAGCTTTCCACTCAACTCAAACCCTATCTCACCCATGACGGCATTCCCGTCGATATCCACGCCCTCAATTCCAACAACGAGTCTCTCCGGCGCGAGTTGAGCAACGTGGAGCAACGCCTGAGCGATGCCTCTCTCCAGCTAGCTGCCGTGCGAGACGAGCGAGAATCCTTGAAGCAGGACTCCGATCTGTTGAGAAAAGAGGTGGCGATTGCTGAAGGAAACAAAGCTTACTGGAAACAGACCTTCGATCGAGTGCTCACCGACCACGAGACAGAAGTCGAGACGCTCACTGCCAAAGTGAACGAGTTGAATTTAGAGAACATCCACTTCAAAGCCCAGTTTGCAACTGTGGATGAAGTGGCGAAACTCCGCGCCAACCATGAGCTATACGAGATTCAAAGCAAGCTGAGAGATCTCAACGATCAATACTTTCAAACCGCAACTCTCTACAACTCAGCGGTCGCCGATCTCAAGAAGCTCAATGCCGATTATGTGGACGAGTTCACCGAGTTAAACGAAGCCGTTTCCAAGGGAATTCCGAATGCGTTCCAGAGCGTATTAGATGCCCGCGACCAGGAGTTGATGCGGCTCTCAGGGCATCTCAGCGTGCTGTTGCAGCCGCAATACTTTGAAGCCATCGGAGAATACGAGCGAGCGAATCGGCTGATCAAAACCCTGTGGGAGAGTGAACAGTGCATCTGCTTAGATGCCTCTGAAATCGTGCCGTACAGCGACCAAACTGGGTTTGACGTGTATTTCAACCTGCGCGATCGCAAAAGCAGAGGGCAAGCTTTTATTGAGGGACTGAACGATCGCGGGAACGAGTTCTCGATCGTCTGTGGCTGCATCAAAGACCTAAAGTTTGAATACGACCGCATCAACCCGCACCGGATCAAAACAGCGATGGTATTTCGCAAAGCTCAAAAGGCGGAATCGAAAGCCACGATCGATAAACTCTGGATTCCGACGGCTCAATTTGAGAAAGTCTACAAGCTACTCAAAAAACCCGTCAGCCGCATTATGGGTTCGACGGGCGAAGGAAAAGGAATTTTTGTCAACCTGCTGCTGGCGATCGAGGCGAACCAGCTCGCCCCAACCTTCACCCGTCTCCACGACC
Organism: Phormidesmis priestleyi ULC007; assembly: GCF_003003695.1. NCBI lineage: Bacteria > Bacillati > Cyanobacteriota > Cyanophyceae > Leptolyngbyales > Leptolyngbyaceae > Phormidesmis > Phormidesmis priestleyi. The sequence continues at coordinate 7,117 of NZ_PVWG01000081.1, read as the reverse complement.
CGATGGACGGCTCCAGCGAAGACTATTGGCAGATTTCCAAGGCTTCTAAAGGCACCTCAGCAACGAAGAAAGCCGTCAAAGCCTTTGTCTCAGAATTCAAGCACCGTTTAGAGAATGGCATTTCTGAACCCAACACGCTAGATGTGTTTGATGAAATTGACATCGTTGCAGACAGCGATTCCTCCATTAACAAAGACTTCCTCTCGTGCTCAAAGGGAATGCGGCACAACGGCATGAGAGCGTATCTGATTGGTCAGTCTCCGAGTGTGGGCAAAAAGTTTTGGGAATGGGCAGACATGGACAATTTTAACTGTGTCTATTTTGGGACGGCGATCATCACGGCGATCGACAAAACACCCGCCCTAAAATCTCAAGCATCTGCGCTGAAGAAGAATTATGACAAGTTGAGAGAATTTTGTGACAAACAAAATGAAGACCTGGATCTAGAGGGTGGCAATCAGTACCGTTTAGGGCTGCTCGTCACGAGTGGAAAAGCAACGTTTTTTGAACTGCCGAGCGCAGATTCAATTCCTTGCAACTGGTCAAAATTGACGGAAGAATCAGCAGCGATCCAATCTCCTTTTGAGGGTCAACGAACATCTGAACCGACTCAGATAGAATGCCCTGAATGCGGGTCAGTCAACGTAAGAAACAAGGGGAAGACTAAAGACGGCAACAGTAACTACATGAAATGTAAGAACTGTGAGCACAATTTCAAGGTCAGTTTGTAGCGCCCATAATGTTGGGCAAGAGATTAGGCACGGTTAGGCACCTGCCCAACACACCTCCAAAATCCTTGATGCGTATAGCCTCTAGGATTGGGCAAAAAGTGGGCAGCGCTCCATGTTGGTTAAATGGGCATCGCCCAATCACGTTAAGAAATGCCTGTTGATTAGTGTTAGGAGAAATCGATCATCATGTACGGAACTCGAAATTCGTCAATCAAGGTTATGCTATTAAGCTTTTTGGCAGGCTGGATATTTGGCACGTTCTTTAACGTCATCCCCAAATCCTCATTCCCTTGGCAGCCATCGCAATCAACTAACTTTAAGAAGGGGTAGACAGTGCGTAACTTTTTGAGAATCCTGCTCACCTATCTAGTTCAGTTTTGTGGTGCCTCAATCGCGGAGTTTGCCATACGTTCTAGGGACGCGCGATCGCCCACCTTAATTCCCACCAAGTAGCATGAATGGCGAAGTGGATATCAATTCCCAGGCGTGAAGAAATTATTAGACAAGCCCAATGGGAAGAAATCGAAGCTTTTGTTAAGGGAAATTTTTGGCTCCCTAGACGCTGCTCTTACCCAAATCGTACCTGCACTTTTACAGAAAAGAATGAACGTTATTCTTCATTCGTCACGACAAGAACTTCTAGAGCGGCTGGGTAATTGAGGATATCAGAGCAACGGTTGAATTTTCAGATGAATTGGGCGGAGCCTGATTCATCTTCGTCTAACCCACGTTCGGCAGCGCACTGTTTTCCGAATCACCAAGCATTTGAGCTTGAGTGAATGCCTGGGCAATTTCAGATAAGGGACAATTCAGCATCTCGCAAAGAACCTGCATCTGCTGAGGAGTAAATCTTGGAACGTTACGTCCTGTCTCCCACGCACTGACAGTTTGAGGACTCACTACCAATGCCTTCGCCAAGTCTTCTTGACGAATACTTTTTTTACGACGTTGAAAGTGCAGCCAATCGCCAAAAGTCATAGGAGTAGAAATAGACGGATTCATGCCGGAACTAGGAAGCTTAGCTTAAGAATATCCCAACACTCAGCTTACACGGTAAAAATTTCAATTGTCCATATTTTTGCAGCTTTGATCCACTAGGAAACTCTACACTTATAGAACTATCTGCTGGAGTGGATCAAAATATTCTTCTAAAAATGAATTCTGCTTGGATGATCTGACTTTTATTTTTTGCTAGATAGCAAACTTAACAGATAAGCGATCACACCCATTCTCAGAGCAAGAGAAAATAAACCTCTATTATGTAGCTATGGTGTAGATAGCGATCGATCTAAAGGTGAAGCGACTCACTTCTGGGTACGATTGTGGAAATCCTGGTTCAATTCAAAACAGTGCTCCGTTCATATGGAATCTACCAATGCTTCGCGAGTAACGCTCTTGCAGGCAGTTCGAGCTATCAAACAGGCTGTTGCGCCTAGACGCACCCGAATCCTAATCGATGAGCTTTTACCACTGCTCAGTGAGCAAGAGTGTGACATGCTAAAAGAGGCGATCGAGCTTGAACGCTTGGAGCGGACTTACTCTAGTGAGCGGCAAGAGCCTACTGCCTTAAGCGAAGTCAGGATTGAAATCAAAAACGTTCCGTACAAATCGGTCAAGAAAGGAACCAAACACAATCCCTATGTCTACGTCCGATGGCGCGATCGCAGCCATGAGGACTTGTATTTGGGAGCCATGCTTGCCCCCACCCAAGGAATTTCGTACAGCTATACAACTCAAGCTGACGGTAGCATCGAGTTTACAGATAAAAATTTGCTCAAGTTGGTTCACAAAACGAAGCAGACCGTGCGTTACATCCGGTTAATTTCAATAGAGCCTCAACTATTTGATGACGTGGGCAGCGAGGTCAAGGGACAAGCGTTGCTCAAGGTTGAAGAACTGCACCCGGAATTTCTCACCCCGATGGGTGGTCTCCGAACGTACTACTTTCCAGTGTGTATGAAAACTCAGTTTTCTAAGAAAGAGTGGCAAGTTGAAGCAGTTGGGACTCAAACCGCTCAGCAAGAGGCTGCCCCCCCTCGTCGATTTAATCTGAGCCGTTGATTGAGCTAATTTCTTCCTAAAATATGGGTTCCCCAAAATTCTATTGAATATAATCCTGTAAGTAGCTGTCCGGCTGTCGCTTGGCAGCATGTGCTGATTTGAGGAATGATTATGAATCAATTAATACCTCTCGACATCGATCGAGAGCTGGCTTTGCATCGGCTGGATAACGTTAGCGAGACTATTGAAGAGCTACTTGCTGGGGGAGTCACTACCGATGACCTTGAGGATTCAGGTGTTCTCGGTGACTGGAAATCTAGTGAAGAGAAACTTCAGGAGCAGCGAAACCGAAAAGTGGCAGGAAAGGAACTGCTACAGTCGCTCGCTGAACCCCTTTTTGGCTCTAATGAGTCGTGTGCTGAGGAGTTCTGATGCTCAAAATCACAGAATTCGATGTCAAAACTGGAATTACTCTCCGAGAATTTGATCTTGAGACTCAAGAGCTTCAACCTAAGCAAAAACAGATTGAACACTCTTTCCTTGAACATTGGTTCAAGGCGAACAAGATTGAGAATGCTCAGTTTTTCTTGGGGAAGTTTTACGATCGCGTCACGGATGCAGACCGCCAACGATTAGAAGCAGACGGCAAAGTCTTAGTGTTCAGCAATGGTCGGACTGGCTATTTCACCGATCCGGAGATAGCACAACTGTTGACACAGGGAGATGCAGAACAGGGAATTCAACCCATTTATGCGGCTGACCGCAACACAGCCCATAACGCTGTGGCTTACGGTAGTCTTATCGTCTCAGATGGGATGAGTTCCACCCTGGTTGATTTCGCCACCACAGGTCACAATGCCCGAATTCTGGTGATTGATGATGAAGCGCGATCGTGTGGACGTGTCGGTCTACACGATCGGCATAGACGCTCTATTTCCATTGAAGATCTCAATAAGCTGTATGACAAAATGGGCGATGGAACCATGCTGGTTGCAACATCCGTCATGAAAGCTCTGCTGACTGAAGCAGAAATTGAACAGGCGATCGTGAACGCCTCAGAAAAAGCAGGTGTAGAAGCAGATGTTGGTGAACTCATCAGCACTTATCAGCGAGAAGGCACACTTAAATCATTCCCGATTCCGGCTGAAGTTAGTGAGGCGATCGACAAGCGCCTGAACTACCTAACTCACACCACGGTGACCCAATTTCGCGCCGCTACCCCCGATTTACCAGGAATGGTAAAGGGGACGATGGCAACCAGTCGGTGGTGTGAGCGGTTGGGCGTAGATGCCATTCTCTCCAAAAATGACATCAAAGGAGATGAAGGCACTCTGTCTGAACCGGGAATCAAGGAAGTTAGCCAGTTTTGGATTAGCCGTAAATCTGATGGCAAATACGGCGACCAGGTTGTCGGTCCACAGGTCAAAGGCTGTATTCCCGAAGCGACACTCACTGAATTCAATCCGCGTCTACTGGGGCAGAGTGAGGCGCTGGCAGAAGTCGCGGTTGATCCGAAGCGGTTAGGGCAGTACTACCTCGACCAGAAAGATAAACAGCGTAAGGCTTTGGCAGAAGAAGGTCACGACCAGGACGATCGCTCCGATTGGCTTTACGACGTTCTAAAAGCCGACTCATTCGGGCAGTTGGATCAATTCAGCAAAGTTAACTATGAACTTGACCGCTATTTGCGCGGTGAACGAGTCGATTTGGCGGTCGGTGGAATCTACGTCCCATCCGCAATGGCACAGCATCACGAGCAACTGATGCCTTGGGAAGTGTGTAATAAGGATTTGCCACATGGCGCGATCGTGGCGTATTACCGCTCTCCATTTCCCAACGTGGGCGCAGCCGCGATCGCGATCGCCATCAACAATACTGAAACTCTTAAACAAAACGACCTTGAAGCGTTTCGCAAGGAAGGCGTTGCCTATCTCAACCCTTGGACAGCGAAGCACATCGCGATTACCGATTTTGACAAGGATGCCAATGGCTATTTTGTTGGCTATCTGCCAGCCGTTGAAGATTTACCCGATCGTATTCGAGCAGAATTGGCGACCGTCGGTGAGCAGCCCTTAGCCAAGCAGTACGAGGCAGGACGATCGCTGTTTGGGCGGTTGATTGCTCAGATGCAGATGGCTGGGCATTTTTATTGCTCTTGTTTGGCTTTAGTTAAATAAAGCACATAGCTAAATTTTATTTATTCTTAAAGTTTTATTAGGGCATTTAGCCTGATCAGGGTTGAAAATTGTAGAGAGTCCTTATCTCCATGTATAAACTGTGGAACCTGTAACGATAGCAGCAGCGATCGCAACTTTGTTTTTCTCTGAGTCACTGAAAGCAGGTGGAAAATCTTTTGGTGAGGGTGCTTCAAAAATTATTGCCCAGATAGTTTCAACTGTTCGCAATAAATTCAGAGCCTTTGGTACAGAAGGGCTACTCACACGAGCAGAAAAGCAGCCTACAGAAATAAATGTTGATTCTGTCAAAGCTGAACTGGTGACACAGATGGCAGAAGATCAAGATTTTGCTGTTGAAATAGCAGATTTACTAGCACGACTAGAATCGACAGGGATGACGATACAACTTATGGGAAGTGAGATCAACATTACAGGCGATCTTGAAGTAGATAGAATGACTCAAAAAACAAGCGGAGATAGCTTTGCTGAACAGCGAATGCTAACTAACGTAAAGGCTCAGAATATCAAGCTAGGTGAGTTAACTCAGGAAAATAAGAGCTATGAGTCCTAATAAAAGCCCTTCAGAAGAGGAACGTCCTAACTCCGAGTTTCGACAAACGGCTATTAGCAACGTTGAAGCACAAAACATCTGGGTTGGTCGAATATTTCAGACCATAATCTACTTTGGAATTTCTGTAAATAGCAGTCAGCGTCGCTTTGCCCAGTTTCTTTCAATTCTTGTCTATATAGCTTGTCTAGTGTGGGGGGGTATTAAACTGATTAATGGCGAGCCGGAACTTTCCACCTATGCAATGTTGGTTTTAGGAAGTGGACTACTATCATTAACTTGCATTTACTATGCTTGGTTTTGGAAACCAGAACTACGAGATCAATCTCCATCTGATCCTAACATTAATTCCTCTAACAAGTTAGTTAAGCAACAACAAACTAGGGAGCAGCAACGAAAATGGACGCGCCGTTCAACGATGATGGGTGCGATTGCCATTCCCCTTCTAACATATGGTGGGTTCTTTATCTGGCAGAGCCTTCCTCCCAAACACAGTATTATTCTCCTAGCTGAATTCGAGCCAGACAAGGGAATACCGCCATATCCTCGCGTTACTAACACCATCGAAGAGCAATTGGGAGCAGCTATCAGACCTTACTCCGATATTAAGCTCAAAAGATTGTTCCACTCCTTTGCGAACCATGGGGAAGCTCTAGCAGTGGGTCAGCAGTACAAAGCCTCCATAGTTATTTGGGGAAGGTATGGTGAGCAAGACAAAGGTATACTACCGGTCAGCTTCAACTTTGAAGTATTGAAAGAGCCAAAATACTTACCTAAATCGGTAAAAGCAGCAGAAAATTCAGGTGCAACTCTACTTCTGGACATTCCTCCTACTAAAAACCTCACTGTATATACAAATCTTTCTAGCAAGACAAGATATCTGACTTTCCTCACGCTAGGAGTAACGCGTTATTCAGCAGAGGATTGGGATGGGTCAATTAATTTTTCCACTGATGCGTTGAAGGATCTAGAGAACCCAGAACTGCAACAATCTAAACTTAAAGTAAATGATCTAGATCGAAGTCTTGTTTATGCTTTTCGAGGAAAAGTACATCAATTCAAGGAAAATGGTGAACAAGCACTTGCAGACTACAATCGAGCAATTGAAATTTCTCCAAATTACTCTATCTTTTACGGTTATCGAGGAAGTGTCTACAATATGCAAGGGAACCACGACCTTGCGATTTCTAATATGACCAAAGCACTTAACATCGAGCCTAAACTGCGTTTATGGGGCGATGATATTTTGGGAGCAGCTTATGTCATGCGAGGTAGTAATTATCTTTTCAAAGGTGATTTTACTCGTGCTCTTGGAGATATTAATCAAGCAATTCAACTTAACGCTACTTCTAGTCCAAATGGCTTAAAGATAATGGTCTTTGCTTATCGCCAAAGAGCGGTAGCATATGAACTTCTGAAAAATTATGCTCATGCAGATGAAGACTACACCAAGTCAATTGAGATTGCCCCAAAATATATGGCTTACACTTCTTACGTAGGGCGTGGACGATTTTATAGTACACAGCAGAATTTTACCCGTGCCATCGAAGACTTTAATAAAGCATAGGACTTACGCATTGACAAAAGTAGCAAGGTCTGAAGTCAAGCCACCGTCGATTGGGAGAGGTTTTCCAAGATGA
>NZ_PVWG01000080.1:0-10046 GCF_003003695.1 Phormidesmis priestleyi ULC007 | reverse complement strand
TCGACTCACCCGGATTCCGGGGTCTATCTCGTGAGATTAGGACGACAACGGTGGGCAATTGAAGGCTTCTTCAAAACCATCAAACATCGCTTTGGCTTGGATTGCTTTGGTCAGAAGACTCGGCTAGGAATCTATCGCTGGTTAATGCTGTCTCTCATCGCTGACCTCCTGGCACATTGGGTATCTCAAACCTTTCCCACTTGGGTGCGCCTCGATTGGGGCGAAGTCTGTGTCAAAGCCGTTGCAACACTGCTGCCGCACGTCGCCTGGGTCAAGCTGCTTCGTCAGATTCACAAGCACCGTGACCTCATTAATGAGCAAGGGTTTGAAATTAGCATCAAGCCCCTATCCTCAGCTTATTAGGAATGGTGCAAGATCTGAGGTAAATGTGCTTGGTGCGATTTGCATTTTCAACAAGGCGAATTATTGGAAATTGACCATATTAAACCCATTTCCTGTGGAGGTAAGAAGGAATGGCAAAATCTCCAATTATTACATCGCCATTGCCATGATGAGAAAACTGCCAACGATGGCAGCTTGAAGTCCCATATTGACAAAATGGAAACACATTGAGTAGCCGTGTGAAGGGAAATCTTTCATGCACGGTTTCGGACGGGAGGGGTGGAACAGTAATGTTCCCCTCGACCTTCTCAACAGTGCAAGATAGACTGGAAAGCCTTACCCAGCTTGAGTTTTAGAAAAACTATCAAAATGAGGCTCAGCATCAGGACTTCTGCCGGGAAGTGCAGAAGTTCAACGGAAGAATGAGGGTTTCAGCCGTTAAGACGGCACCAAAAGAGAGGGTGTACTATCGGTTTTTGGCTATCGCTTAGTCCAAAAGTAGTCCAAACTTGTACTACTCAAGAGTTTCAAAGATACAGCTTGATGTGGGAATAGCTGAAGCCTTTGTAGAGATAGAGTTTCAAGCCGATCCTGCACTTTTTTGCCCGTATGTCGGCTCAACCCCATCACCCATTGAATAGTGTCTCGGATGCCTAGCAGCAAATCATCGGGGTCGATGCGTCCGTTGCGATTGCGATCAAATGGGCTTGATTTCTTGCCTGTTTGGTCTTGAGGATCAGCAGACTTAGATCCTAGCCGAAAACCTGAATTGCCCGCACTACAATGCAAGCACACGATAAATGGAGCATTGCTAAGTAGTATTCTGGCTTCTTCTCCCAGCGGATCAACACGCGTCTAAATCGATTCATCCACGAGTGTGTTCGCTCTCTTACACAGTCCCCTACGGAGGGAAACCCTCCTTCAGGGCTGTGCGCTCGACCACCCATCGTCTCGCCCTGTAGTTTGGAATGTCATGAATGATCAGGGCAAACGCATGAAAAAAGAAGCGTAGGCTAAAAGCAGTGTAGTGCGCTTGCAAACTTCTGCTCATGAACTCACCTACGGATGCCCGCATTCTGAGCCATTTTGCTGATTTAGATGACCCCCGCAATCAGCGAGGCAAAGACCACCGACTTTTGGATATCGTAGCCATTGCTATCTGCGCCGTGATTTGTGGCGCGGAGAGTTGGGTGGATATCGAACTGTATGGACAATCCAAACAGGAATGGTTAGGTACGTTTTTGAGTCTAAACAAGGGCATCCCCTCGCATGATACGTTTGCGCGAGTGTTTGCCCGACTCGACCCAGACCAAATGCAGGCATGTTTCATCAGTTGGATTCGGGCAATCAGCCAACTGAGTGCAGGAGAAGTCATCGCCATTGATGGCAAAACCGTGCGGCACTCCTATGACCGAGCCAATGGCAAAGGAGCAATCCATATGGTGAGTGCGTGGGCAAGTGCTAACCGATTGGTACTCGGACAACGTAAAGTCGATGAGAAGTCCAACGAGATCACCGCCATTCCGCAATTATTGCAAGTGCTGGCGATTGAAGGGTGCATCGTCACAATTGACGCAATGGGGACTCAAAAAGAGATTGCAAGTGTGATTATCGACAAAGGGGCAGATTATATCTTAGCCCTCAAAGGCAATCAAGGAGGACTGTTTGAAGACGTGCAATGGCTGTTTGAGCAAGCCCAAGCGACCCAATTCCAGGAGGTCGCTCACGATTTCGCCCAAACCATTGACAAAGGACATGGACGCACCGAAATTCGTCGCTGCTGGACATTATCCGAGTCCGAGTTAGACTACCTGGTTCAAAAGTCGCAATGGAAAGGACTGCAAACCGTTGTGATGCTTCAAAGTGAACGGCGCGTTAACGGGCAGGTTAGTACAGAATCCCGATACTACATCAGCAGTTTAGCGAGTCATGCCGCTAAAATTGCCGCCGCGATTCGCACCCCTTGGATGGTCGAGAACCATTTGCATTGGGTGCTAGATGTTTCCTTCAATGAGGATGCCTGTCGCATTCGCAAAGACCATGCCCCACAAAATCTCTCGCTGCTGCGCCACATTGCCCTCAACCTACTGGGACAAGATCAATCGACCAAAGTAGGCATTGCAGCCAAGCGCAAGAAAGCAGGGTGGGATGATGCCTATCTCCTCAGAATTCTGGCTCTATAATTTTCTTGCGTTTGTCCTGCATCTTTAGCACAGGGTTTGACTCTCTCCGTACTCTGATGCTCAACTTGGACGAGAAAATGGATGAGTTCCTGGATGTTCTGCGTTTTTTGTCTTGTACTTAGGCTTTTCATGCGTATCTCGGCACGATATCATAACCTGCTGGTAAACTGATGTGAATTAACTGTAAGCCGATCGGGTGGTAAAGGCATTTTTGTAAATGACTTTACCGGAACGGAGGGTTCAGGAACCGTTAAAGCCCTGCTCGTTTACGACGGGGATGAAGAATCGGGTTCCCGCGCCCGTGTTAACGGGCAGAGTCCAGAGAACGAACCAACTCACGCAGAATATCGTTTAAGCTTCTTTCTTTTCGTTTGCAGTATTGGGAAAGAATCTCATATTCTTCGTCGGAACATCGCAGCGTAACCACTTTCATGCTGTCATCCTGAATGAAATATGCTATCATCCTAACATGAAGACTTTGAAGTTCAAGTTGTACAATCACAAGCGGAATCGATTTCTCAAGCGCTCAATCAATGCGGCTGGAGTCATCTATAACCACTGTATTGCTCTCCACAAACGCTACTACCGGATGTGGGGCAAACACTTGAACTGCGCGAAACTTCAGGCTCACATTGCCAAACTGCGGCAGCGCAAAGAATTCTGGCAGCTAGTCGGCTCTCAAGCGGTGCAGGATATCTGCCAACGCATTGAGAAAGCCTATCAACTGTTTTTCAAACACCCCAAAAAAGGAGTTAGACCGCCCAACTTCAAGAAAGTGAGACGATATAAGTCCTTCACCCTCAAGCAAACTGGCTACAAGTTTCTAAGCGGCGATCGCATCCAGATTGGGAATCGAGTCTACCCATACTGGAATTCTAGAGAAATTGAGGGCCCGGTCAAAACTCTGACCATTAAACGCACTCCATTAGGGGAGTTGTTTATGGTCGTGGTCGTTGACAGCGTTAATGAGCCTGAAATCAAGGTCGAGACGAGTCGCATCGCTGGCTTTGATTTTGGCTTGAAAACGTTCCTTACGGTCTCGGATGGTTCCCAAATTGAATCGCCGCAATTCCTCAAACAGTCGCTGACTGCGATTAAGAAAGCGAATCGTCAGCACTCTGAGAAGGTGAAGGGTTCAGCCAATCGGGAACGAGCTAGAAAGCATCTAGTTCGCAGACATGAAGACGTGGCGAATCGTCGCTCTGATTGGTTCTGGAAGTTGGCACACGACTTAACGAATCAATTCGATGTTTTGTGCTTTGAGACGCTGAATCTCAAGGGAATGCAGCGTTTATGGGGTCGCAAAATATCAGATTTAGCGTTTGGTGAATTCCTAAAAATCCTCGAATGGGTGGCAACCAAAAAAGGAAAGCAAGTCGTCTACATCGACCGATGGTATCCATCGAGCAAGACCTGCTTTGAGTGTGGTCATGTCCTCAAAGAGTTGGATTTGTCGGTCAGGGAATGGCGCTGTCCATCCTGCCAGTCAATCAATGGGCGCGATGAAAACGCGGCTAAGAACATTCAAGCAGTTGGGGCATCAACTGTTGGGTTAGGTGATGTCAGACGGCCTTTGCCTGCAATCGCTGTCTGATCCCAGAATCCCCGGGCGTTTACGCCGGGGAGTATGTCAAAAACGAGGTGGAGTCCATTCTGATGTTTTTAGCTTGGCATAACTAAAGCCCAGCTAAAACAGAGGTCAAACTATCGAGTTAATGAATGGAATTTGATACTGCACTGGAATTTACCGACGCTCTCGTGTTTGCACACACAGGCAAACACCTGAGTGATCTGCAAACAGCCGTATTCCGTGCCTCCTGGTCTGTGAAAAATCAGAGCTATGACAAAATTGCTGAAACCTATGGATATTCGCCTAACTACATTAAGCAAGATACGGGTCCAAAGTTATGGAAGCTGCTGTCGGAGGTTTTAGGGGAAAAGGTTAGTAAAACGAATTTTAAGGCAGCGATCGAACGGCAATGGCAGTCAACTTCAGCTAGCGCATCCCAGCCCTTTCCTCTTTTAGCGCAGGATGTGAAGACACCATTGTCTTTAGAAAAGGAACGTTCTAGCTTGCGCCAAGATTGGGGAGAAGCGGTTGACGTATCTGTCTTTTATGGACGGACTGAAGAATGCACTCAACTTGAGGAGTGGATTGTTAAAGACAACTCCCGTTTGGTCGCTGTTTTAGGCATAGGTGGGATGGGTAAAACAGCCCTATCAGTGAAACTTGCCCAACAAATTCAAGACCAGTTTGAGCGGATTATTTGGCGATCGCTGCGCGATGCCCCCCTAGTTGAATTTGTTCTGGCTGACTTGCTGCAATTTTTGAGTCAGGGTGAGCAAACTGACCTACCAGAGGATACTGCCAGTCGAATTCTACGGCTCATTCAAGAATTACGTGCCACCCGCTGTCTGGTCATCTTAGATAATGCTGAATCCATTTTACAAAGTGGCGATTGTGTGGGGCAGTATCAAGCAGGCTACGAAGGGTATGGCGAACTTCTCCACCATCTCGGTGCCGATCGGCACCAGAGCTGTGTGATTTTGACCAGCCGAGAAAAACATAAAGAAGTTGCCCTCTTAGAAGGGGAATCCCTGCCTGTTCGCTCATTACAGCTCAGAGGCTTAAAAGTTGAAGAAGGACAAGCCATTTGCAAACTCAAAGGCAGTCTGTCAGGGTCGGAGGGAGAATGGCAACGATTGGTGGAACGGTATGATGGCAATCCCCTCGCCTTAAAGATTGTTTCAACCACAATTCATGAATTGTTTGATAGCGATATTTCGGAGTTTTTGCAGCAGGGAACGATCGTTTTTGATGATCTGGGCGAACTATTAGATCAACAGTTCGATCGCCTCTCTGAGTTAGAGCAGACAATTTTATACTGGCTTGCGATCAAGCGGGAGCCAACCTCGCTTCAGGGATTGGACGACAGTATTGTATCGCCCCTGTCCAAACGAGAATTGCTAGAAGCTGTTAAATCGCTAGGACGACGATCGCTGATTGAGAAATATGGCACTAGCTTTTCCTTGCAGCCTGTGGTGATGGAGTATGTCACCGATCGCCTGATCCAGCGCGTTGGTGCAGAAATTTCTACGGGACAGATTGCCCTCTTTCAAAGCCATGCTCTGATTGAAGCGCAAGCCAAAGAATATCTCAGAAAGATTCAGACAAGCTTTATCCTGAAACCGATTAGCGATCGGCTCCTCTCTAGCTTCAAAAAGAACACTGCAACCCAACTCAAACAGATCCTCGCCTCACTGCGGAATGACTCAACGCTAGAACCGGGATATGCCGGGGGCAATGCTATCAATCTCCTTTGCTTTCTGGAAGTCGATTTAAATGGCGAAGATTTTTCCCATCTCACCATCTGGCAAGCTTACCTTCAGAATGTTAACCTGCACCAGGTAAATTTCACAGGGGCAGATTTAGCGAAGTCTGTTTTTGCCCAAAGGTTGACTAGTATCGGCTCCGTTGCCTTTAGTCCCGATGGTCAATTACTAGCAACGGGAGATGCAAGTGGAGAGATTCGCTTGTGGCAGGTTGCGGATGGTCGGCAACTGATGGTTTGTAAGGGGCATTCGGGTTGGGTACGTTCTGTCACCTTTAGTCCCGATGGCACGACCCTGGCAAGTGCAAGCAGTGATCAGACAATCCGGCTGTGGGAGGTCAGTAGTGGAGACTGTCTCAAAGAACTGCGGCAGCATTCTAGCTGGGTGCGTTCTGTCACCTTTAGTCCTGATGGCACCACTTTAGCCAGTGGCAGTGGAGACAACACGATTAAGCTGTGGCAGGTTCACACGGGGGAATGCTTCAAGACGCTTCAGGGGCATCACCATTGGGTGTGGTCAGTAGCGTTTAGCCCGGATGGTCAGATCTTGGCGAGTGGGAGCGAAGACAAAACGTTAAAGCTGTGGAATGCTAGCACTGGCGAGTGTTTGCATACCTTGCAGGGGCATACGCTGTGGGTGCGATCGGTCGCCTTCAGCCCAGATGGGACAGCCCTTGCCAGCGGGGGAGGAGACAACACCGTCAAACTTTGGGATCTGAAGACGGGAGCGTGTCTCCAGACGCTTCAAGGGCACAGTCATCGAGTGCGATCAGTCGTCTTCAGCCCGCAAGGAGATCTATTGGCAAGCGGCAGCGGTGACTACACCGTCAAACTATGGGATATCAGTACGGGTCAATGCTTGAAAACCCTGTATGGACATAGCAATCGTTTAGAGTCGGTTGCCTTCAGCCCGGATGGGGTAACGCTTGCCAGCGTCGGGGAAGACCGCACGATGCGGCTGTGGGATACGAGTACAGGACAGTGCCTGCGAACATTGCAGGGGTATGCAACCTGGGTGCAGTCGGTTGCGTTCAGCCCTGACGGTGCCACTTTAGCGAGTGGGAGTGAGGATCATCAGGTGAGAATGTGGGATGTTGAGACAGGGGAATGCCGCACCACGATGAAAGGGCATCAAGGCTGGGTTTGTTCGGTTGCTTTCAGCCCGAATGGCACGACTCTTGCCAGTGGCAGCAGTGACTACCAGATTAAGCTATGGGATGTGAGTACGGGGCAATGCCGCAGCACGTTGCAGAGTAACCGTTGGATTCGGGCGATCGCCTTCAGTCCCAATGGCACGACCCTTGCCAGCGGCAGTGGTGATCATCTGCTAAAGCTATGGGATGTTCAGACCGGGGCGTGCCTCAAAACCTTCTCTGGGCATACAAGCTGGGTGTGGTCAGTTGCGTTCAGTGCCGATGGTCAAACCTTAGCTAGCGGCAGCTACGACAAAACAATCCGGCTATGGCATGCCAGCAGCGGAGAATGTCTTCAACTACTCTCTGGGCATACAAGCTGGATTCAGACCGTCGCCTTCAGCCCTGATGGTAAGACCCTGGCGAGTGGAAGTTGCGACAACACCATCAAACTGTGGGATGTTCAGACTGGGGAATGTCTTCAAACATTCTTAGGGCACACCAGTTGGATTCAAACTGTCGCCTTCAGCCCTGACGGTCAAGCTTTGGCGAGTGGAGGTTGTGACAACACGATCAAACTGTGGGATATTCAGACCGGGGAATGCAGACAGTCTTTACAGGGACACCTGAGTTGGATTTGGTCAGTTGCTTTCAGCCCGATCGGTCAAACCTTGGCGAGTGGGTCTCAAGACGAAACCATTAAACTTTGGGATCTCAAGACGGGTCATTGTCTCAAGACCTTGATTGCTAAAAGACCCTACGAAAGAATGGACATTACTGACGTAAGAGGGCTGACAGAGGCTCAAAAAGTCACATTGAAAGCTCTAGGTGCAGTCGAGAGCTAGGATTTCGGTTCAATCAATTTTGACTTGCGCTGAAGTCTGATCCCAAGCAAGCCGATGCAAAACACTGAAGCCAAAACATTGGAGGGTTCAGGAACAGCCACAGTTGCTTGATTCGAGCCGTACCCTACCAAAATCAAGGAGGTGGGACTGGTAAAGGAGCGGGAAAGGCTGCCCTGCACCGAAGCCGAAGCCTGATTGCCTCCTGAAAAGCTGTTAAGAGAAGTCTGCTTGGAACTGAACGTAATGCCAGCGCTCTGATCGACAGTTAGCGCATTACTACCTGGCGTTCCTAAATTACTGGCGATCGTTAAAAAGTCTAGGAGAGTCAAATTGGCTGGGTCAGCCGAATCATACAACCCAAGACCGATGGTGCCGATCGCGGTAGCAGTTTCATTTCCAGGCTGATCGATTGAGGTATTTAAATTTAACGAAGTATCGAAGTCAAACGAAAACGTTTCTCCGCTTCCGATCTGAAACGTGTAGCCAATGACCTGAGCAACACTCTGCGCGAGTCCAGAGTAGTGGTTACCGCTGCCACTCACGACACTAGAAGAAGAACCGTTAGCCTGTGAACTCGATCGATTCGATTCATCAGTTAGAAAAAGTGCATTCGCATCGGCATTACTCTTAACCAAGCCATTAGGGGCAATGGCTTGAGTATTGGTGTCGCGTAGAGCTGTGACATTGAGCGGCAAAGCACTAAAGTGATTGATTTTGAAGGTTGCCTCAGAACTGGACAATGTAGAAGCCCAACCTGGAATTGCCAACAGAGCGCTCGTGCCGATCGACGTGGCAAGGGAAGCAACAATGCGAGTTATAGGTAATCGATTGATCATAAACATCTCAATTATCCTCGATTAAGCCAAGGTTCTGAAAAATAGAGAGCATACGCCCTACTGAGGCTGCGAAGTAGCCGCGTTATTTTGATTGAATTCCAGCACAGCAGGTTTCTTTTTAACCTGAGCTTCCAATGGACGCACTTTTTCGACCAGCTTAACAAACTGTGTATAGTCAGGCAACTTTGCATCGGGAATATAGCCCGCATCTTCAACAATACTTGCAGTTGCTTGACTCATCGCTTTCTTAATTTGTTCTTGCTCATTGACATCTACTGCTGGGCTCACCAAAACGACCCCCGCAGGAACGGGACGACTCGTGTGCAAAACTCGAAACTTTGTGGTTCCAAACTGGTTTCGATATTGCTGAAACTCCTCTTCAGATAAGGCCCCGGCATCAATCGTTCCCTGACTGAGCCACTCTAGAACCGTTTTTGGAGTGGACGAGAAGCGGATCTCTTTCAGTGTCAAGCCATAGAGATCATAAAGGGGTAAATAATAGCCAGCGGCAGAGCCAGGTTGCCCTAATGCAACCACTTTATTAGCCAAGTCTGAAATATTCTTGAATGGGCTGTCATCTCGAACGAGCAGCACCGATCGCAAGTTGTTCAACCCTTGCAGCGGAAAAATAGGAGTGTATTGATTTTTGCCGATCGCGATCGCAGCCAGACCCGGCGGCGCGAACACAACTGACCAGGTTTTGCTATTGATCTGTTGAACCGCTTGCAGTTCATTCAGTGCTGGTTCAAGTTCAATAATTTTATGGGTTTGCTTTTCTAAGTATTCCTTAAAATTTTGATACTTATCTAAAGATTGTGCGCCTGCGTCATAACTTACAAGTCCGATGACCCATTTTTCGACAGGCTCAGAATTGTTTTGGCTACAGCTCGAAAAGGTTAAAGCAGGTAGCAGAAACAATTGAGAGAGCAGCAGATGACGTAACCGAAAGGATAACCGCATACATTTAATTCCACTGTTATCGCGCTTGCTTAGTATCTTACCTGACAGTCTAAGGGCATTGTCCACTGAAATCAGGCTTAGTTGCAAAACTATATCACCCTACTGGTTCCTAAGAACTCTTTGCGTCTGGGGAAAGAGTGAAAACTCAACTTTTCTGAACTCTCCTCAATTCCTCTCATCTTTTCCTCGCATTTCAATCAATTTAACTCCTGGATTTACCTCAGTTTTTCTAGATTGTGGACAGCTTGAATCCTGCCTATAGTAGGGACATCAAATGAATCGAGCGGTTCACAAAACAACCCCAGATTCAACCTCTACTAAACACAACCAGGAGAACTATCATGTCAGACAAACTTGCTCAATCTCAAGAAACCAGCATCGAACTGTCCGAACAAGATTTAGATGCAGTCGCTGG
>NZ_PVWG01000007.1:0-201167 GCF_003003695.1 Phormidesmis priestleyi ULC007 | reverse complement strand
CATACTCACCCCTCTTGGTTGCATCACTGAGGTAATATCATGATTGAATGATTAAATCAAGTAGAGGTCGCACCCGTAGAAACAAACATCAAACTCCATAAAGAAGTTGACTTGTCCCAAAATGAGCGGCACATTTGTAGCTTGCGTCCATGCAAATACTAACTGTAGAGGCTCAAACTCTCCAACAATGGCTTGAACATCACAACACGCGCCTCGTACTGAGCCAAATTTCCTGTCAAAATCAGTGCTGTTGTTTGCCGTTCCCATTCGTATCCAAGTTCATTCCCTACCAAATACGAAAGCACATTTACACTTGCTCCAGTGTCTAACAGACCGGATGCTCTAACAGAAGCTTGCTGATAAATCAGAGTCAGGGGCAAGTATGGGCGAAAACTAGCTTCGCCTAATGCAACATCACCAGAGACAAAAGGATATCGTTCAGCATTACGCATGGTTTTGAGTTTTAGCAGCTTGTAGCACTTTTAACATCGTATCTGCTGCTTCAACCGCATCACAAGGCGACCACACTGGATAAGACTGGTCGGGTCTGATTAGATCCGTTTCTTGTTGGGCTAATTCTGAGATTAGAACTTGCATGACATAGAGTTTGTCTGCACGATTTAGCCCCCGCAATGTCGAGATTAGTTCTGATAAAACCATACAAAATACTCCCGTCAAGTCTGGTTTGCCTCTCTATTTTAGTTGCTCTAGAGACTTTCTAATAAATCAGCATTGGCTTACGATTGATCAACACATTGTAAAATCTTCTGCCCGATCGCTGCATATTGTGAGTGATCCACTAATCCCGAATCGAGCAAAACAACGCCAAATAAAATTGCCCAACCTTTGGCACGGGCCAATGTCGCCTCAGATACTTCGCCATAAGCCTTGATAGCGGGTTGCCTTAAATGCTGCTCAGGGAACAAATACCAGAATGCAGCGAGATCAGTTGCTCTATCTCCCACAGCCAAATCTCCCCAATCAATCACCCCTTTAATGCCGCTTTTGTCTACCAAAATATTACGTGAATGTAGGTCGCCATGTATCCACGTCGATTCTAGGTCAATCGGTGCATCAACTGCTTGTTGCCAAAGCGATCGTAGAGTTGGTGTGATCACCGCTGTCTGTGCTTCTACTCGTTGCATCCGCTCATTCATCATGGTGACTCGCTGAATTAGGGGAACGCCTCGAAATGGGTTCTTCGGGGCATTGTCAGGTGCTGCAATGTGTAGAGCTTTCAAGAACAGCGCAAACTGTCGGGCATGATTCATATTGAGTCGAATTTCGTCTGCGGTTTGTCCTGAGAGCCAAGGAATGATGCTCCAATGCCAAGGATAAAGCGGGGACGGCAATCCAATTCTGTGAGGCACGGGAACTGCTATTGGAAGTTGCTTTGCAAGTTGTGGAAGCCAGTGTTGTTCCTTTTCTAGGAGTCTTGCTGCGATCGCTCGCCTGGGAAGCCGCACTGCTAAGCGATCGCCCAAATGAAACATCGCATTATCCCAACCCGAATCAACAAACTGAATCGACAGATTTTGCAGATCTGGGTGCTGTTCAGTGAGTAGCTGTGATACCAATAAGGCATCAATTTCAACTTCAGCCGATGGAGTTCCCAACATACAAATGACCTCCTAAAAATGCTTATTACGGCACTCCGTATGTTGTAACTTAATCCAGTTCACTCTTATTTCTGCCGTTTGAAAACTTACCAATTAGCATAATACGCTTCATAGGAGAATTATGCTGTGTCAATACTCCGGACAAAATTTGAGCAGGTTTTGAGCCTCAAACCCTGATTCAACCGTGGACAGGATCTTATTATCAAAGTCAGGGGTAGAGCTAACTTTGAAAAAATAGCTCGATCCTGGAACTGTAAGCCCTGAAAGCCTTGTGAAGCCGTTCAAAAAACTGTCCGGACTATTGCTGTGTAGAGGCTGGATAATTCCCCAAGCTTAAGGTTTTATCCGGTTTTCTTGCCACATAATGCCTAAATGTCGGCAGTTATCCTGATTGGAGTTTTGGCTCGGTGCCCTTAGAAAGTATGGATTAATCGAGTATTGGCACTTGTATTCAATTTCTGATTGCCGCGAGCTTATAATAGCCATTCTTAAATCTTCAGAGATTCTTATTCTTCTAGCGTTACCAATACTGCTTGCAATTCTTTTGCTTTGTCTTCGGGTAGTGCATCATTGGCAAACATACCTGCTGCAAGTTCGGTGCCTGCCAAATACTTTAAACGATCGCTGGTTCGATAAGGCGGATAAAACTCGGCATGAAGATGAGATTCTGGATGTGGCTCACCGTCAGTCGGAGCCTGAAACCACGCCATCAAATAAGGAAACGGACGATTCCACAAACCATCAAATTTTAGCGTCACGGTTTTTAAAGCTTTTGCCAAACCCGATCGCTGTTCAGAGGTCAGATCTGAAAAAGTTGCAACAGATTGGATCGTCGCAATCCAAACCTCATAGGGATAACGAGCGCACACTGGGACAAACGCGATCGCGAATTCATCTTGATATAGAATCCGCCGATCGTCCTTAATTTCTCGCTGAATTAGATCGGCTAACAGTCCGCGCTGATGGGTTTGATAATACGAGCGCTGACACTCCAACATTTTGGCAGGCACAGGCGGCACAAACGGATAAGCATAAATTTGTCCGTGCGGATGATTGAGCGTCACACCTACTTCAATACCCTTGTTCTCGAACGGCAATACATATTGAATTTGAGAATGTTGACTGAGCGCGCGTGTGCGATCGCCCCAGACTTGCAGCAACAACTCCAGGTGACTCAGATCTAACGAGCCGAGAGAAGCTTGCGGATCTTGGGTAAAGACGACTACTTCACACGCTCCATTTGCCGGGAGAGTCTCCACAATCTCGATCGGAGCCGTCTCCACTTGCAAAGTCATCGACGGAAATCGATTATCAAACACTGCTATGTCATAGTTCCCTTGCGGCAACTCCGTCGGAAACTTCGGATCGGTGGTCGGCGCAAGCGGATTGTATTCAGGCGGCGGCAAAAATGTGCGCCCTTGACGATGACTCGCATAGGCAACCCACTCACCTCGCAGAGGGTGCCATCGTAAATGGGGCGTTGCCTGAATCGGTTCACTGCCAGGGCTAGGAGCCAGGGTGTCCGCTACAATGGGGCACCGACTGTATAGGGTGAGTTTCCGTCCATCCGGCTTGAGAAGTTCCTGGGAGTACATTTTCGGCTTCTGACCATGTTCCGGGCGCTGTTAGTATAGCCTCGTTGTCCGATTCCCTGCCCAGAGTTGCAGACGCGATCGCTTCTAGCGAAAATTTGGGCGTACGATCGACATACAGCAACCCGTTTGCCTCCTGAAAGGTGTCGGTTAACTGCGTATAGCAAAAGCCGCTAAAGATCTCAACTCGATTCACCGCACCGAGTAGTGACGAATAGCGATGTTGCAGATCGGAGGTGTCGTGCGATCGCACATAACCCCAAGCTTTATCGGCATCGGTGGCATCGGGGCGCGCATAGGCAATGCCGCCAAACTCGGTGAGCATGATTGGTTGCCCCTGATGCGGATAGCCATCAAGCGTGAGAATTCGTCCACCGGGACGCTGACGATCGAACAAATCCGAGAGTTTCACATCCGACCCATAGCGTTTAGCTAATCGTTGCGGCTGATTGTCATAATCGTGGATTGCCAAAATATCGGTCGTGGCACTCTCCCAGCCGTCATTGCCGATCACCGGGCGAGTCGGGTCGAGGGTTTTCGTCAGATAATAAAGGGCTTGAACATAGTGGCGATGAGCTGCCGTCTCAGTCAGATTAGGCACACCCCACGATTCGTTAAATGGCACCCAAGCGACAATGCAGGGATGGCTGACATCGCGCTCGATCGCTTCTGTCCACTCTTGAGTAATGCGCTGCACGGCTTTGGGCGTAAACCGATACGCACTGGGCATTTCTTCCCAAACGAGCAGCCCCATCGCGTCTGCCCAATATAAAAAGCGAGGATCTTCAATCTTCTGGTGTTTCCGCACACCGTTGAAGCCCATTCGCTTCGTTAGCTCAATATCCAGCCGCAGCGCTTCATCAGAAGGCGGAGTCATCAGCGTGTCTTGCCAATAGCCCTGATCGAGAATGAGCCGCAGATAATAAGGATGACCGTTGAGCATAAAGCGATCGCGCTGAATCGACACCGATCGCATTGCCGTATAAGATTTCACTTCATCCAACAATCTGCCTTGGTGCCACAGTTGAATCTGAGCATCAATCAGCGTCGGCTTTTCAGGACTCCACAGCAATGTGTTGCGATAGTCATCAATGCCCGGATCAGATAGGGCAATGCGTCGATGCACTTCTCCATTCAGCACTTCATAGAGGTCATTGACTAAGAGACGACCTGCGATCGACAGCCGCACTTTGAGCTGTAGTTCTTCGAGCATCTCGCCCGATGTAAAACCTTCAAACCCGATTTCCCAGCGCTCTAGGTGAGGAGTCCATCGGAGGCGGCTGATGTAGGTTTTGGGCACACACTCGACCCAAACTGTTTGCCAGATGCCACTGGTGCGCGGATACCAAATGCTGTGTGCGTCTAGCTGCCAGTCTTGTTTGCCTCTAGGCTTCGCCAAATCGTGCGGGTCATCGTGTGCCCAAACGGTGACAATCTGTTCGCCTTCTAGGTTTAACGTTGAGGTGATATCAAAGCTAAACGGCGTATGACCACCCTCATGTTCGCCGACAAACTGATGATTGACCCAAACACGAGCGCGATAATCGACCGCTCCAAAGTGCAGCAACACCCGATTAGAGTCTTGACTTGGCTCTAAGTCAAACGATCGCTCATACCAGCAGTTGGTATGAAACCCAGTATCGTGAATGCCACTGCGCTTTGATTCTGGTGCAAAAGGAACGACGATCGTCCGGTTCCATTCCGAGACATGGTTGGGTTGCTTCCACAGCCCGTCATCGTCGTAGGCAAACTTCCAGTCACCGTTAAGATTGAGCCAGTTGCCGCGCTGAAGCTGAGGGCGAGGGTAGGAAATTTCGAGTTGACGAACCATTGCAAGCTCACCCATGTCAGCAGGGCAAGCGTTTTCTAGACATCTACCGAGTAATCTCATCGACTTGAACCTTCAAGATTGAGAGGGAGTGCTTAACCTAATGATGACTTCACCACGGATGGACGATCGCCCCGAAAAACGACTGTTAAGAACGTTTACGATATGGCATTTAAAAATATGGCACAACCCAAACTTGTCTCAACGTCTTGTTAGACATTGAGTATTTCAAGACTAGGTTGTCAAAAAACTTTCTTACTTAGATCCTAGCTCAATTTCTGCATCATGCTAAAGGCAGAGAAAAGTTTTATTGGGATCAGCTTTGAAAAAGATTTAGCGGTTTGTCTACCTGTTTTAAGAAGGCTGCCCTAAGTATTTCTACTCGTTCATTGGTGATCCGTGATCCACCCCTGGCAATCCGATCGACTTTGCCATTCGTAATCAGAAAGTATAGTTGAAATTGTAACCAGAGAGTGAGACGGCCTTACCTATTTCCGTTTCTTGTAGCAGATGCCAACGTCAATTAGATTTCCTATTCTGATGTTATTCGTTAATCAATCAGCAGACCTATGATGCACTATCTTGGACAATCCATCGAACTGACTCAAGAAAACTCAGGCTGGGTCGGCATTTGGTGGCACTCAGCCGGATATCGCGTAGAAATGGGATTTTTCCCGACTGCGACCGCTGCTTGGAATGCGATCGTTGAACTGATTCAGCGTGATTTTGCGGTGAGAGCACTGCTCGAAGTCGTTGAAGAATGGCTCGACTTGGAATGGATTAACGATCGCGAGTATAGCACCAGCGCCGAAGCTCTGATTGAGTCTGTGATTGCCGTTGAGGGCTAATGTAAGCGCAAATAGCTTGGGATCTCGTCAGATTCGCGAACGTCTGCTAACGACAGCATCGCTTCAACCGTTACCTGTAGCGTTGGCAGATAGCTAATGCTGTTGATTAAAACTAGTCTGAGAGTGATTTAACTTAAGTATTGCGTGATTTTTCAAGAGATTGTAAACATCAAGACAGTGAATCGAATCTCAGAAGAAAATTTCTAGCAAGCGGGCAAGGTGTATTACCAAGTTCCAAACACAGTTAATGACCCCAGTAGAAATCTTACAAGACAATGGATTTGTTAGGTGTATTCAGGCTAAACAGGATTTATCAGCGAACTATAAAACGAATTACTTAAGATGGAAATTCTAGCTCTGTTTGTGTAGAGAGAAAGGGTTTACCCATAGTAATCTTTGGTTCTCCTAACTTCTCAGAGAGTTTGATTAGGTCGTCGTCAAAAGTATCTATGTGATTTACTTTGGCTCTAATTGCAGTCGCTACATGTACTGCATCGTAGGGTCGTAGTACATGTTCCCAAACAAGCTCTCTT
This sequence comes from Phormidesmis priestleyi ULC007, assembly GCF_003003695.1. Lineage (NCBI taxonomy): Bacteria > Bacillati > Cyanobacteriota > Cyanophyceae > Leptolyngbyales > Leptolyngbyaceae > Phormidesmis > Phormidesmis priestleyi. The sequence goes on along the minus strand of NZ_PVWG01000007.1, from coordinate 194,747 downwards.
GCCAATTCAGAAATCTTGCGATCTACATCTTGAAGAACAATCCATTTGTGCATAAAGAATCTTCTGATCTTTTCTTCGTCCTCTCTAGAAATAGGTTCTCTCTTCTTGAGCTTAATTACTTCTACAAGTGAAAGCGATGATGTAACAATCTTAACGCTACCCTTCTCGGCATGTTTCAAAACTGACACACAGCCATCAACTTTATCTGCTTCAGCCTTTAAGTAACCAAGAAACGTGCAAGAATCCCAGTAGTGCAGAGGAATTGCCATTAATTATTGTCCTCTGCAAGAATACCAATCATTTCTTGAATGGTAGGCAACTCATCTTCACTTGGAAGAACTTCAATCTCTTGAACCAAGATACTCACGCGCTCTCCATCATTTCTAGATTGAATTAAGCCATATATATAAACTCGCTGACCCAGGCAATCTAGCATCCTTTGTGTCATCTTTTTATCAACGTTGCACTTGATCAATCGATCATTCAAAGCAGTGTAGATATGGAAGTATGGATCTTTGTGGATGTTGGCTCCGTCAAGACATCCTTCAATCGAGCCATAACTTTCAAATCTTGGCCCTATAATCTCATCTACATTTCTCGCAATATCCTTGGTGATACTAACCACATGAGTTTCACTTCCAAGCTTTAGCACTTGCATTCCGTGGTCCAGCTTTTTGGCTAAAGATTCAAGCTGCTTCAACGCACGGTCAGAGAAAAAACGAGGGCGTTGAGCCTTCTCAGCCAGAACTGAAATTCCTGATTGAACACTTTCAACTAGGTTACTCACCGATTTTAAATCAATGTTTGAACTAATTGGAACACCAGAAAAAGTCAGATTTACACTTCCGGTACTAACACTTGATATATTCCATCTGACAGATCGCTTGGCAGATTCAAAAGCTTCCTTGTCGATTTCTTCTAAAATTATGGAGAAACAACGCTGAACATCTGAAAAATCCTCAATGGAAATCCCGTCGCCATCAACCGTAATTGTGATGGTGACATCGGTTCCTCCGTGCTGTCCCTTTGAGTTGAGTGCCAAGATAACCCCCTCTCACTGATTAAGAGGATACAACTACCCACCACAAATATATCACAGACATTTTTCCATAGTACGTTTGCACCCTAAGCTTTTTTCTAGCTTAGCTTCGCAAGCTGTTGGATTAACAAAATCTGCAATGCTATCCGAGCGCCAAGGCGGTATCTCAAGTTCTTGAAGCACTACAAAGTGTGCATGAAACTCTAGATCGCGACAATTCTCCTAGATTCAGCATTTGCTACCTAGCTAAGTTCTTGCGCGAGAGGCAGGCGATGGCTTGTCTTTTGTTTAGAGGCAGTTTTAGCAAATAGCTTACTGGCTTCTTTAAGGTCTACGTTGCCGCCACTGATGATCACACCAATTCGAGCATTGGGCAAAGAGATAATGCCTTCTAGCAACGCCGCTGCCGCTAACGCTCCAGTAGGTTCTACGACAATCTTGAGACGTTCCCATAAGAAGAACATTGTCCGCGAGAGAGCCGCATCAGAAACCGTTACCATATCATCCACATAGTTCAAAATCAGCGGAAAGGTGAGTTGACCGAGCGATCTCGTCCGGGCACCATCGGCGATCGTCTGCGGATCTTCTACTACTTGCAAGGTTTTGCTATAAAACGATCGCATCGCGTCGTCTGCCCGTTTTGGCTCCACGCCCACAATTTGACAGTTTGGAGCTAAGGTATCGGTCGCGATCGCGCATCCCGACAACAATCCGCCGCCTCCGCAGCAAACGAGTAGAAGATCTAACGGCCCCACTTCTTCGATCAGTTCTTTAGCGGTGGTGCCTTGTCCGGCAATCACAGGCGCATAGTCAAAGGGAGGAATTAGCGTCAACGATCGCTGCTCGGCAATTTGTTGGGTAACTTCCTCGCGCTTTTGGGTGGCACGATCGTAGAAGATAATTTCTGCCCCATACTCACGGGTCGCAGCTTGTTTAACCGCCGGGGCATCGTTGGGCATAACGATCGTCACCGGGATATTGAGAAGCTGGCCCGATCGGGCCAATGCTTGAGCGTGATTGCCCGAAGAAAATGCCACAACCCCTCGCTTTTTTTGATCAGTAGACAGTTGCGAAAGGGCGTTAAAGGCTCCCCGAAACTTAAAAGAACCCGTGCGCTGGAAGTTTTCGCATTTAAAGAAAACCTGACTTTTGGTGCGCTGGTTGACCGTGGTGGAGGTCAAAACTGGCGTGCGGTGGGCCTTGCCTGACAACCGTTTTGCAGCGGCTTCGATGTCAGCATAAGTCGGGAAGGACAAATCAGAAGAGAGTTGATCAGTCATAAAATCAGGGCAAGCGATCGCAAATATCTCTATGACCTTAGCGAAATTCTTGCGTCGGTGACGGTGCCGTAAAAAAGGATAACGCGCTTCTTTACTGACAGTAGATGGCAATATCTTCTCCACACTGATCAGCGAGATAGCAAAGCGCTTTAAATCGCAGTTCCATTAACTGCTGATAAAAAGGATTTAACTTACACAGGGGTGGAATGTGAAACAGCGTCCGACCAAACCATCGAACATCTCGCTCAAAGGGGCATTGCGATGGAATGATTCGGCAAAAGAAGCGGGCCATTTCAGCATTGTGAATCTCGATTGCTTCCAGTCTGTGAGAGATTGGCTGTAGTAGACTAGCGATGAATGGGTTGTCAATAGAGCGCAACATGGTCGATTTCTCCAGGGGTAGTGATAGAACATCTAGGGGTTGTTGACCTCTGTTGATCTATACTGCTGAACTTGAGAAGTTATGCAAAAAAACTGCTCGATCGCCGATCGCTCGAATTTGAAAACCCAATTTCGGAAGCAATTGCGACTGATTGTTCATTCCGACGAGGCACGGCATGCCATGCCCCTACGCTTTTTGTATGGACATGTCGTGCCTTGCCCTGATGCGGATCTGTCGCATTCACCAATCAAATTGATATCGTTTAAAATAGCGTTTCGGGAAAGTCACACGTTAGCGTTTTCATCCTATGCTGCTTCTGCAATTCAGCACGTCTCACTATTGTCGCAAAGCTCGATTAGCACTGGGCTATAAGCAAATTTCTTATCAAGTCGAAAATCTAACTCCCGGACTGCACACTCTCAAAATCAAGCCGCTCACGGGAGGATTAACCACGCTGCCTGTGTTGCTGCCGCAGATTGAAGGGCAACCTGTGGCGATCGCTGACTCGACTCAAATTTTTCACTTTCTAGAAAGCTATTGTCCTGATCCTCCACTCGTTCCGACTGATTTAGAAGCGCGATCGTCTGCCTGGATGCTGGAAGATTGGCTCGATGAAAGTCTCGGCATTGCGTCTCGATTTGTCTATTATCAGTTTCGATCTGGGGAGGGCAAATCACTCGATCCATCGCTGATGAGTCAGATGGTGATCCAAGCGGTAAAGCGGCAATATCGCATCAATCTCGCTAGTGTTGAGCTAGCAGAAAAACGGTTAGCTACTGGCTTAGAGGCATTGAGATGGCGCTGGCAAGATCAGTCTTATTTAGTAGGCGATCGCTTGAGTGTGGCAGACATTGCGGCGGCAGCGTTACTCAGTCCACTTGCGCGAATTCCGAGCTATCGGAAGAATTATTCGTGGTTATTCGATCGCCTGATCGAAGTCCATCAAACTTGTAGAGAGCCGTTTCCACCAGGATTGGAGCAAGACTGAACGGTATAGTAGAGAAGTCGCAACTCAGGGCTGTCTATGACGAAATCGGTGCAAGTTCTCAGCCTTCTCTTGCTCTCTTCGCCCTTCTACCCGTTGGTTGCCCTTTCGCTTCCTCCGGCTGATGACCCGCCTGAAGAGGTGTTGCGATCGGAAATTATCACTGACGCTCGATCGCCGATTGATGGTAAACCCCTAACGGCTGCTGAATATGCTGAATTGCAATCTGAAATTCAACAAGGTCAACCCGTTCAGCCTCAACTTTCACCCAAAGTGAGGAAAACGATCGGACTTTTGCGTCTAAGAAGATTTATTAAAACATTCTTTCCGTTTATTCCGCTCAAGTAAGTTCTCCGTCAGGGGTAGGCACGGGGGCACTACCCCTACTAGTCTGCTACTACTAACCAAAATGTCCGCTCACGTAGAGAACTTTAAGATTTTCGGTTCGCAAAACGGCTTCGGCTTGATCATTTTGCTGAGGCTGTTGAGATTTATTTTTCTGGCGATCGGTCTGATTTTGAGAAACCATAATATATTGATCCCAAGTTCAAAGTTAGTGGTTATAAAGACTTTTGCGCGCCGCCCAGTGAGCGAGAATGCTAGTCGCCAAGACAAACAGCACCAAAACCAGAGACGCTGCCCAAGCAATGTCTTGCTGATTCTGAAATGGAACAGTTGCAAAGTTGTAAATCAGAACGGCAAGCGTTGGGGTCGGGTCGAACAATCCTCTTGACCAAAACTGTGAAAACAGCGTGGTGAAAATGAGCGGTGCCGTTTCGCCAGCCGCCTGGGCGATCGCTAAAGTGGCTCCCGTCAAAATGGTGGGTAATGCAGCATTACCCAGATTACTCGTTTGATGAATTACCGCTAGAACGCTGCAAAGACTCACAAGAACAACCGCTAACTGTAACCATTCAACTCGTCGATCGCGCTCCCCAAAATCTCACTCAAGCACAGCGCGATTATTTTGGCGCACATACCTACGAGCGGTTAGATAAACCCGGCAGCTTTCATACGAATGGACTCCGATCGCGGCTGAGTCCTTACAAACAAGTTAGACTTTATCCGGCTGAGAACTGGACTTTCTTGAATGACTGAAACTACCCGATCGTACTAATACCAATTTCGGAAGCAATTGCGACTGATTGTTTAATCCGACGGGGCACGGCATGCCATGCCCCTACACTTTTTGTACAACATTTGGATTAAATCGGAGCATTATAGAGGTCTGTCAAAGCTTGCACTTTCTGCCAAATGCGATCGCGCAACGCACTCGGAGCAATCACCTCGCAATCTTCGCCATATCGAAAAACCTCTCGAAAAAACCAGAACGTAGAAGTCACTCGCCGCAAAACTCGCCGCACTTCTGAGGTATTAGCCAACCATTCATTGGAGATATCTTCTGGTTTAGCTTGGTAGGCAAATGCCAACCTTCGATAGAAATTTATTTCTACTTCAACAGCATCTAAGTTGGGGTGCCATTCACCCTCGATCGGGATGATTACTGCTTCTGGAATGCGATCGAGCCTCAAACACCAATTATGCGCCAGTTCTGGAATATCCTGATTACCTGCTGTTTGCTCACACCAACAGTCTAGATATTGGCGCTGTTCGTGAGGTGTGATTTTGGCGTAACGAATGGTGAACACCCAAGGACGATCGGCAGCATCTCGGTAAGAAAGTTGGAAAGGCTGCTGTTGCAGAATGTAGCGATCGATCTCTTGTCGCCAAGGAATTAATGGAGTTTCTAAATAGTGAACAATGTCCCTTCGCAATGGGTCAGACAGTTCACCGCGTTCAAGTAAGAGATGAGCGATCGTCTCGGCGATTTGTGTATATCCTGTGTCATGTAGCACTCGAATCGCTTGGTTCAATTCTCGAATGCGTACGTCTGACCAGTCATTGTTACGACCGATCAGCAGTTCGCGGCGCGCGATCGCTTCGACTAAACGAGAGATATTGGGACGATCGCCCCACATCATCCCTTGTTCTTGAGCAATCTGCTCTAGCTGCGCCTTATCCTGTTCTGAAATTGACAGTGTAACGGACTGTCCTCGACGACCCATAAGAACCCCAAAAGTGTACGTCCACTTTGTACTGGACAATCCTTATTATGCCTGTCATCATAGTCTTATTGCAACCCGTCACGTACACTCAAACCCGATGATCGTCTACACGACTCCGCTAAAGCCTGTTTATTCTCAGACTGTTCAGACTCCACAAGGGGTAAATTTGCCGGAGGGTTGGGTGCTTTCCTGGCATCAGGCTGCAACGCTAGAAGCCTTGCGTGACGCGGCGGTTGATGTAGTGTTTAACAGCGCTATGACGGGAGATGGTAAGAGTCTCGCCGCATTTTTAGAAGTGTTTCAGGGAGAGTGCAACGCGATCGCGCTTTACCCCACAAACGAGCTTGCCCGCGACCAGGAAACGCAAACTCGTCAGTATATTGCAGACTTTCAACCGCCGAATAATCCACGAGTAACGCGCTTGAGTGGGGCAGAGTTAGAAACCTACGCCGAAAATGAGGACATCAGTAAAGGGGCAGCGATCGCGACGCGAACCAGTCAATCAGAAATATTGCTCACAAACCCAGATATTTTTCACTTTTTACACCGGGGCGCATACATCATCAAAGGCAACAAAGGCGATAGTCCTGACAAGCTTTGGGGACGCATCGACAAAGACTTTGACTTGTTTATTTTTGATGAATTTCACGTTTATGCCGCTCCGCAAGTTGCGAGTGTGATCAATACAATGTTGCTGATCCGATCGACCAATCGCCGCAAAAAATTTCTATTCTTATCAGCAACGCCAGACATCCAGTTGATGGGGCGACTAGAAAAAGCTGGATTTCGCTGCCGGACTGTTAGCCCGATCGAGCAAAACAAATATCAGTTTCCAGAAACATTAGAGCAACAACAGCAGCTCAAGACTCAAAACTGGCGGCAAGTTGCGAGAGCGATCGCCCTTAATTTTGTCTCATTAGAACCTGTTGCCAAAGCATCCGAATCTTGGCTTAAAGACAATGCAAATCTGATTCTCCAACAATTTCAGCAGCATCCTCACAGTAAAGGTGCAATCATTCTCAATTCTATTGCAGCCGTCAAGCGACTAACGCCATTTTTTCAGGCGCTGCTGCATTCTCAAGGTTTAGTCGTGAGTGAAAATACAGGACTGTCAGGCAAAAGTGAGCGAGAGCGATCGCTAATGGCTGATCTGGTTTTAGGAACTAGCACGATCGACGTTGGGGTCGATTTCAAAATCAACTTTCTAATTTTTGAATCGTCAGACGCGGGAAACTTTATTCAACGTCTAGGGCGACTGGGACGACACGACGGCTATGAGCGTAACGGACAAACTTTCGAGTTTGATCAATTTACGGCTTATGCATTGGTGCCAAACTTTTTAGTTGAGCGGTTGTTCTTGAGCGAAGAGCCGCCTTTAGTCGATGGAGAAAGCCGCGATCGTCTCTCTTTCAACACTGTCATTAACGAGAAATATCGTCAAATCAATGACTTCCGAGGCTACTACAAACAGTGGGGTGCGGTACAGTCCTTCAAGCTATATATGGACTTAAATCATCAAACGATTCGGCAACAATATGCTGGCAGTCGAGAGCAGTTTCAGACCGCGTGTGAGACGGTTTTTGAGACAAGTTTATCGAGAGTTGCGGGACGAGTGAGCGGTTGGGCAAAAGACTGGCAGCAGCTTTCGGGGCAGAAAACAGGGAACCCGATCGCCGAAGATGCCTGTAGCTTTCGGGGTTCTAGCCCGTTGCAGTGTGGTCTGTACGACGAGACAGAACTGCACGAGGCAGACCGCTACAAGACCTATGATCTGCCAGGAATTTTAGGAAATTTAGAGATTGAACTGTGGACAAAAGAGGCTTTCTTGCGATCGCTTGATGACACCGCCAAACGCACTGGACAACCCATTCCCAAAGGTAAATTCGCCCACTGTCTCGCCTTCATGAAACTCAAAGCCTACCGAGAAGAGCGGCTGAACTGGAAATTTCACGTTTCGGGTAGCTTAGAGACGATCGCAGATGGCTGGAAGGTGCAGGTGTTGAAAGGCGTTGAAATTTGGCAACCCGATAACCGCTGGGCTGGGGAGATTAATCGCAAATTGCGCGATCGGGCATTGGTCAGCTATGTTTTGCATCGTCCAATAAGCGAGGTAAGGCAGAGGCTGCGATTGCCGATGCACTTTCAGATTTACCCGATTAGCGACAACTACAGCTTCCATGATGCAGTAGCACCCTACTCGATCGCATTTGGGCAGAGTGCGCTACTGCTAGATACGTTGGCGTATCAGTTCAAAAGTAAAGGAGGCGATCCATATTTCGCCTAGTTTCGATCCCTGTAAGGGATTCAGGTGGATTGGGCGGAGAGGTAGCTTACGCCAATAAGTACAGACGTATTTATTTCAATTCCTAAAAGGGATTTTGTTTTCCTGAAGCTTTACAAACAGGAGGCTCCGCTTCTCAAAGCTACCACGCGCTGCCACTGTCTGATGCATGTACGGTCAAATAAGTCTAAACTTAAGCGACCCCTTGATTCCTGAAATTCCAAATGTTACATTCAAGCTGTCGTAATTCTTTGATAAAGGAGATAACACCATGAGTAAGAAAGAGCAAATCCGAAAGCTCCTCGCAGATGGTCAGCCGCACTCTGCTAAAGAGCTAGTCGATGTCACCCATCGCTTTAGTGCTGTCATTCACAGTTTAAGAGAGGAAGGATATCGCATCGAAACGATCCCTTTATCACACCATGATTTTGCTTATCAGCTTTCCAGCAAAGCAACGATCTATGGCTAGTCTATTCTAGAAGTGTCCATCTTGAGGGGTGCAAGGAACTTGCTTCACACATGCAACTGGATATTATTTGCTTAAAGTTTTAACAAGGTTCTCTTTTTAGCTTGCGGCATTAAGTCCAAACATAGGTAATCTCGACTCCCATACGCAACTGCCATTTGTTCAGTTAGCGGCTGGCTGGTTAAGTTCCCAGTAAAAAGCAATGTGTGAATGCTAGTTTTCGGTAGTTTACTACTGGAGCTACTCCTTCATGATGAACGAACAAAGGCTCTTAGAGCGCATTACCGTTAACCCTAAGATTTTTGGAGGTAAACCGATTGTTAGAGGTCGCCGTCTTGCCGTTGAACACATTTTGGGAATGCTTGCCGCTGGAGATACCTTGGAAACGCTGTTAGCAGCTTATCCTTGGTTGGAGCGGGAAGATATTCAAGCCTGTCTGATCTACGCCCGTCGTCTAGTTAGCCATGAGCGCATTGAAACCCTTGTTCTGGAGCCTTAAGGATGAAGCTACTGCTTGATTCTTGTGTCTGGCACGGAGTTCGCAGCACACTGACTAGCTCTGACTACGACGTAGTTTGGGTCGGTGAATGGGACGCTGATCCGGGTGATGAGGAAATCTTAGCGATCGCTTATCGTGAAGAGCGCATCCTCATCACCCTAGACAAAGATTTTGGCGAGATGGCGATTGTTCGTGGCTTTCCTCATGCTGGAATTCTGCGGCTTGTGAATTTGATGACGAGCCAACAATCTCAAGTCTGCTTACAGATCTTATCTCGCTATGGAGATGAGCTAAGGGCAGGTGCGATCGTGACTGCTGAATTGGGTAGAGTAAGAATTCGCCCTCCTGAAAACTGATCAATCCCGCTCTTGACATCGAGAGGAGAACAACAAAGTGTCACTGCAATCGATCGCCGATATCCAATCAGCTATCCCACAAATTCTGGAACAAGTCCCTTATCTGAAACTATTGGTTCTTTTTGGTTCTAGAGCAAGAGGGGATCATTTCCCATCCAGCGATTGGGATTTTGCCTTGCTGTTCGATGAAGAACTCCGCCAGCAGTATGAACCGGGAGGCGGTTGGAATTGCTACCGATCTTGGAGTGTACTTCAGCAACTTCTCGATTTGGGAGATGATGAGATGGATTGGATTGATCTGAAAAACGCTTCAGACTTGCTGGCGCACACGATTGCTTCTGAAGGTAAGGTTATTTATGAAAAGACTGCTGGAGAGTTTGAATCATTTCGTCAAACATCACTAAAAACTACGGCTGAACTCAAAAAAATTTATCAGGAAGAGCGAGAAGAACTAGAACTAGAACTACAAAAGTGGGGTGTATGAGCAGTATTAACCCCATTTCAATGAATCGCAAACTAAAGAGTTTGGTGAAAAATCTAAACGCACTCAAGCATTTTGAGAATGTCACTTTAGAGGACTATCTCAATAACTATCAGATGCAGCTTGCCGTTGAGAGAAGCCTAGAACTCATCATTCAAGCATCGCTCGACATCAATCGATATTTACTCAAGCGAATTCGTAAGGTTAACCCCAAAGAAAATGCAGAAGTCTTTTTAGCTGCGGGACAGTATGGCTTGTTGACTCCAGAACTTGGGTTGGTTCTTTCAGAATTTGGAAAATTTCGCAATGTTTTAGTTCACCTTTATGAGGACATTAATCCAAATGAAGTGTTCTCCACGATTCGAGAAACTTTAGAAATCTATCCAACCTACGCAAGATAAATCACACAGTATATTGACTCTTTGGAAATTGACTATGGCGAATCTAACGAATGACGAATTTGACTTTCTAGAGGGGGATTTTGGCTTTGATGAGGACAGCGATCGCACCCTCTCTTCAACTCAACGCGAACTCCTGACCCTCAAACTATTACGAGAAGCCATCCAATCGCAAAACCCAGATGATGCGGTGATGCAAGACTTTGCGGAGTATGTGTTGCCAAATTTGTTGCGAGTCGCGATCGGGGTCACGGCAAAGGGCGGCAAGTTTTTCGACGAACTCGATCGCAAAAATGAAGCCGCAGGCAAAGCCAAAGTTAGGCGAGATAATGCAGCAGATCAATCACTCAATACCCATTTGTTGAATGGTTTATTTCCTGCCAACCTAATCGAGCGGCGATTAGCAAAGTTAGACACCACCATCAAACGAGTCGTGCGCGATCGTGAGCGGAGATTAGTAATTGCTGGGTTTATTCTGCACGATTTTGAGAAGTTTCCCGATGCCCCTGACGACTGCCGCAAACTGCCTTTAGACGCGCATCGACAAATCATTGATCAAAAAGTGCGTCAGCTAGGACTCGATCGCTTTATTGACTCCAGTGATCTAACTACCTATAAAGCGTATGTCGATGATTTGCTGTGTATGGCATACAACGCTCAACGGCGATGGGATACAAACTGGAACTTCTCAGAATTTGGACTTAACCCAACTCTTAAAGATCGCGTCTTGAGAAGCTTGTCTGATCTGACGTGTCTTGCCGACTCATTAGCGTCGATCGTTAAGCATCCCTACGATGCTGACAACACCCGCTTAAATGATCTGTTGCACAATCTTAGCGATGGTCAACTCCATTTCACTTATCACAGCATTTCTGAAAATCGTGGCGTTTTGACTAATGTGTTGAACAATGCACTGGTAGAGGCTCACACAAGTTTGAATACAGCCGATCGCACTTACTATGAGCCATTGCTTTATTTGCCGACGGGTGTGATTTACATTGCTCAGAAAGATGCGCCAAAAGTTGAACGATCGGGCTTGAGCGATCGCGTAGTTGTCAGCATCAAAGCTTTGTGTTCTGGACAACTCCGCCAACGACAAACCGGGTTTGGCAGAGATGGCAAAGGCATGAAATATGCGGATTATTACAACCTGTTTTTTGACGATCCAGGTTTGATGCAAGTGGCACTAGATGCGACATTGCGAATTCTCAGAGTCGGCAAACCTTCAGTCGCAACCAGCCGCAGCGAGAACTTAGTTAAATTTCAACAGCAAAACGTCTTGCCCGCCGATTTTGACTTCAAATTTAGCGACGATATTCGGATTGACCAAATTGCCGAATTTGGAGATGTGATCAGTCGGAAAATTTGGGGAGAACGGTTAGCAAAAATTGAAACGGCTCGTAAACAGAACAAAAAGCTGCCTGCCCCTGTTGCGATCGACTTAGTACAAAAGGTTGCAGAATTTTGGAACTTATCTGAATATCTGCCGCAGATTCGGGCGATCGAGCGAATCAACGAATCGCTCAGAGAACTCAAACTAAAAGGCAATACGGGCGGTGTTCCTTACGAATGGTATTACTTGGCAGCAAAGTATCTGGAACATCATCCAGGGATTGAAAGTGTCCGTAAGACTTGCGAGAAGGTGATTACTCAAATTGCAGCATTCACACGTCCGATCGCAGATGCCTATCAATTGCCGGATGGCTGGAATGATTTGCGTGAATGGTGCGATCGCGTCATCATGCTCCCTAGCGCAACGCTAGAACAATCGATCGCTAAACACGCTGATATCTTTCTCAAAGAACTTTCTAACTACAACAATGCTAAAAAATCAGGACGCGGACGGCAACTAATTTGCTCGATCTCTCACTCGGCTTACACCGTCACAGAACAAATGGAATCAGCAGTGCTATTTACGCCGCAAGTGTATACAAACAAGCAAACGCTAGGCGGTTCCAATGCAAAACGCAATATCTCTAGCATTTCTGGCATTGAGATGATGCTACGGCAAATCTTAATGAATCAAACTCAAACAGTGGGCAAACGCTTTGAAGATGGGAAATATCGCTATCTCTACTTCTATCCGACCTACTACTTTACCCCTGAGACAAATCGATTTTTGCAGAAAGCCTATAGTGGCATTGCTCAAACTCGTTTTGATACGAGCATTCGTAACCACTTCATCAGCAAAGATCTCGATGCTAATTTTGAGCGCGATCGCTATCAGACTGTTGATGCATTCTTAATTGATGAAGACCTGGATCGCAAAAAGAATCTAGATGAAACCGATCCAGAATTCAAGCGCGATCGCACCTTCAAACTGGCTTACCCCGATGACAAACCTTTGACGTTCTATTTCATGGCACTGCCACCGGGCAAAGACCCCACCGATACCGAATCTTGGGTGATGCCTGCGTGGTTAGCGTTGGCGTTCCCGATGATTTTGGATGTCAAAACCGTGGTTTCAGAATCGCCAATTCCGCCCTTTAACGATGGGGCAGAGTTTGAAGAAAGCGTGTTTCTCGACAGTGCGCCACAAGCCTTTCGGATGTTGCTGGGCAACGATCGGTTTCGACTCGATCACATTTTAGAAGGTTGGAAAACGGCGGATGGCGTTCAGCGATCGGCTCCGTTGAACACATTGACGGCTGCCTATGCCATTCATTTAGATGTGAATGCCAAACAGGGAAAAGGTGGCTACGATGCAAACTGGGGCAGACTGACGGAGTTAGCGAAAGACTTAGATACGAGTCCGCTATATGTTTTTTCTTACCTCGTTAAATGGGCGAAAAAGCAATCGAGTGACACACCTAGCCCCCAGAAAATCAGGCTCTATACCCACCACTTCTACCCCTGTTTTGACCCCTATGTCAAATTTGATGCCAATCAAGAAATGCTCATTGTGAATGGAGAATCTCCTTTGAATCATCCTCAAAAACTGACGGAACTTTATCGCAAGTTCTATCGAGCGAAGCAACGCTACAACCCCAAAGCAAATGCTGTACTCAAGCCGATCGACGTTGCGGCTGAGGTATTGCTCAAAGCCGACACTAGCGTCTTTCAGGGTGAAGTTTTAGTCATGGTTGTTGCGGCTGAAATCTTCAAGCTGATGGATCGCGTTCGCAATTCACGGGCTGAAGGGTTTACCCAAATCAGAGATCGCGAAGCAGAACGCCAAGCAATTTTAGAGTTTGCCCGCTATTTTGTGGAGGACGTATTTGAGCAAGCATTCGCAGGCGATCGCGCTCGATTATCCGGCAGACAACTCAATCTGATTCGTGACACTTGCGAATTGCTTTATCGCTTAGAGCAAGACAACGACAATCGCGACCTTAAGGCAAAAGGCGAAGTGATTGAAGAATCTGAAACTGAAAACTAATTATTGGGAGAGTTCATCATGGCATTGCTAAAAGCGATCGACGCAAAGTTTTTTCACACCGAAATCCCCTACAAGCCAATGGGAAAATATGTTCACTTTTTGACGATTCGCGTCACCGAATCTTACCCGCTCTTTCAAACAGACGGGGAACTCAACAAAGCCCGAGTCAGAGCCGGAATTATCGATAAAACGCCAGTCAGCCGTCTCTCAATGTTTAAACGCAAGCAGTCTACACCCGAACGATTAGTCGGTCGAGAACTGCTGCGAACCTATGGGTTGGTCGAACCTAAAGAGTGCGAATATAACGTCGAGTTTGGCATGGACAATCCAGACTGCATCATCTACGGTTTTGCGATCGGCGACTCTGGTTCCGAAAAATCTAAAGTAGTGGTTGACACTGCATTTTCGATTACCCCATTTGATCAGTCGCACGAAACGTTTACGCTGAATGCGCCCTACGAAAATGGCACAATGGCATCCAAGGGCGAAGCAGGGTCTAAGCCGGGAGAAGTCACCAGTCGCATTAATCAACAAGACCATATTCGTCCTCAGGTATTTTTTCCGAGCATTGTTACCTTAAAAGATCCAACTGAAGCAAGCTTCCTCTATGTGTTTAACAACATTTTGAGAACTCGTCACTATGGCGCTCAGACGACTCGAACGGGACGAGTTCGCAACGAGATAGTTGGCGTTGTGTTTGCAGATGGTGAGATCATTAGTAACCTGCGCTGGACTCAAGCCATCTTCGATCGTATGAGTGCTGCCGGAACACTCCACTCGCCCGACCCACTCGATGAGGATGATGTAATGACCGCAGCCAATGCAGCAATTACCCACTTACTCGCTGAAGAATTCATCGTTCACACTGATCTAATCGGTGACTTGTTCACACCTTTGTTGGATGAAGTGAAGTCACTCACAGGCAGCGAAGCAGGCATTCAAAAAATTCTGCAACAGGCAGACAAAGAAGCAAAAGCCTACGCCAGCAAGCACATCAGCAAGAAAAAAACAGCAGCAAAAGCGGGGTGATTTGAATGGTGTCGATTTATCGCTGCACGATCGAGCTTCACGATAATCTCTACTACGCGACTCGTGAAATCGGGCGACTCTATGAAACCGAACCCATTTTGCACAACTATGCCCTTTGTTATGCACTGGGTTTAGTCGATAGTGATCGCTACTCGACAACAGTTGCCGAAGAGCATTCCTATCGCTACTTCTGCCCAGAGCAAATTCCTAAATATGCAGAGCATTTAACGCCGCTCAACCAGCAGGGAATCTATGTCACGCCTGCCCGATCGCTCAATCACGCTGCTGTTCTCAACACTTGGAAGTATGCCAACAATAACTACCACGTTGAGATGGAAAAAACTCAGAAGAACATTCCGAGTTTTGGCAGAGCCAAGGAGATTGCGCCTGAGAGTCAGTTTGAGTGTTTCATTCTGTCTGACAAACCGCTCACACTTCCTAAATGGATTCGGTTGGGTAAATGGATGAGTAAGGCAGAAGTGAGGGTGGAGGAGTTGCTACCAAAGCGATCGCAGGGCGATTTCACCTTTCCTTATCCACTCAACCCGCTGGATGTGATGTTTACCCATCAAGTTCTCAGCTACGACACCGTGAATATGCCTCCAGTGAGCTTAATCCGCAATGTTCGGATTCAAGGGAAATACTACAGTTTCGAGGAAAGTAAGCTTAAAATTCCGGCTCAGATGCACTATCGATTTAAATAGCAATGCCGCATAGTTTAGTTCTTAACCTTGTTCCGCGATCGCCCATTTCATCTGGTTATCTCACAGGCAAACATCTCCATGCCCTATTTCTGACGTTGGTCAGTTCGGTGGATCAAGAACTGGGCAATCATCTCCATGCCCAGACCACTGACAAAGCGTTTACCCTCAGTCCTTTGCAAACCCGCTCTCAGCGAGGACATCTGCAATGGGAACATCCACAAGCGATCGCTGCCGGAACGCCCTGCTGGTGGAGAATTTCGCTCTTAGACGATCGTTTGTTCTCACGGCTGACTCAGCTTTGGCTAAATCTCAACCCTAGTCAGCCCTGGCATCTAGGTTCCGCAGACCTATCGATTACTAGCATTTTAGGAACGCCACAAAGTACGCAGCCTTGGGCAAATTTTGCGACCTATGCCCAACTCTATGAGCAGGCATCGGAGAACGATCGTCAGCTTGATTTTGCGTTTTGCACCCCAACTGCTTTTCGACAGATGCAGTTTGACTCTGCTTTACCAACCAGAGATTTAGTGTTTAACAGTTTGTTGCGGCGTTGGAATCAGCACAGTGGCTTGATGTTTCCTGAATCGTTGGTAGAGTGTATTTTTCCTAGTTTCTTTGATATTCGCACTGAGATTGTAGCTGACAGCCGCAGCAAGTTTATTGGATGTGTGGGAGCGATTAACTTTCGCATTCTAGGAGACGCTGATCCAACCGTAATTAAGCAAATCAATACGCTGGCAGATTTTGCACTCTATAGCGGGATTGGACGCAAAACCCCAATGGGCATGGGCATGATTAGGAGGGTACGTGGAAAACATTGAGTATGTGACGATCGCAGCTCTCAACCAATATAGCTATTGTCCTCATCGCTGTTGGCGGATGTTTTGCGCGGGTGAGTTTGCTGAAAACCAATATACGATCGAGGGCACTCATCTGCACGAGCGAGTTCATACCTTGGGCGACGGGCACCGCGAGGAGGTTTGGCAAGTGAGGGCGATTTGGTTGAAGTCCGATCGCTATGGATTAATCGGTAAAGCTGATCTGGTTGAAGAGACAAATGGGCAGTGGGTTCCGATCGAATATAAGCGCAGCCATCGCGGTGAATTTGACAATGATGAACTGCAAGTCTGTGCCCAAGCATTGTGTTTAGAAGATATGACCGGAAAGCCTGTCACCCAAGGCTATATCTACTATGCTCAGTCTCATCAGCGGCAATTAGTAGAGATTTCAGCAGAGTTGAGGGCGGCGACGATCGAGACAATCCAATTAGTCAGAACTCTTTTAATCACTGGAGCAATGCCTGCTGCTATTTACACAAAACGCTGTGAGGGATGTAGTTTGCAACGGCAATGTTTACCGAAAGCAGTCGTTAAAGTGAATCGATATCAGGAAGCATAGGTTATCTAAATACAACTTAAAATAATGGGAACAGTCTACATTACTCAAGATGATGCGTTCATTGGTAAAACAGATGAGCGATTGCAGGTGAAGGCGCAAAAGAAAACGCTGCTAGATGTGCCGATGATCAAAGTCGATGGTGTGGTGGTGTTGGGTCGAGCTACCATTTCTCCAGCAGCGATGATCGAACTGTTGGAGCGCAAAATCCCACTCAGTTTTTTGACGGGCACGGGTCGCTATCTGGGGCGATTGGAGCCGCCGTTGACGAAGAATATTTTTGTGCGATCGGCTCAGTGGAAAGCGAGTGGAGAATCGGCGCAAGCGGTGCATGTGGTGCGAGGATTTATTCGGGGCAAGCTAAAGAACTATCGCAATACTTTGCTGCGCGCTCAACGAGAAACTGTGGAGTTGAATTTGCAAGCGGCGATCGCTCGGCTAGAACAAACGATCGCGCCAATCAACAATACCGAAAAAATCGATTCTCTACGAGGATTGGAAGGAGCCGGGAGTGCGGCTTATTTTGGCAGTTTTGCTCAACTGATTCGGGTGAAAGAGTTTTGTTTTGAGACTAGAAATCGCCGTCCCCCGACCGACCCTGTGAATGCGCTGCTGAGTTTTGGCTATTCATTGCTGGCAAACGATGTGCAGAGTGCGGTGAATATTGTGGGCTTTGATCCTTATCTGGGATATTTGCACGTCGAACGCTATGGGCGACCGTCGCTGGCACTCGATTTGATGGAGGAGTTTCGCCCGATCGTGGTGGATGCGATGGTGTTGTCGGTGATCAATCGCCGAGTCTTAACGCCAGACGATTTTACAACCGAGCCATTGAGTGGGGCGGTGTCGCTGTCAGATGAGGGGCGGCGATCGTTTCTACGGGCCTATGAGCAGAAGAAGCAGTCGGAGTTTAAGCATCCGGTGATGGGGCGAAAGTGTAGTTATCAGGAAGCGTTTGAAATTCAAGCGCGATTGCTGGGGAAATATCTGATGGGTGAGACAGAGCAATATCCGCCGCTCATTCTCAAGTAGTTGGTTGCTCTATTTATGAACCCAGATCATGCACGTTCTGATTGCTTACGATATTCCAGAAGATAAGCGCCGCACGAAGATTCACAAGGCTTTGAAGTCTTATGGACAGTGGATGCAGTTTAGTTTGTTTGAGTGCAACCTAACAGATGTTGAGTATGCGAAGCTAAGAGCTAGGTTGAGTAAGATGATTAAGCCTGAGCAAGATAGTGTGCGATTCTATTTTCTCTGCGCTTGTTGTCAGGCGAAGGTCGAGCGGATTGGTGGGGTGCAGGTGCGTGATGAGTCGATTTTCTTTGTTTGATGCGCGGAGGGGTAGGTGTTGAGGGCAGGTAGGCTATTTTTGGGGCTGAGGTGCCTGCTGTGTAAAGGTTAGATAGGTTTTGTGGTGGTGAGTCGATCCGCGCAGTCTCTCAAGTGCAGTGTAGATATAGGTTTCG
The DNA here is from genome assembly GCF_003003695.1 of Phormidesmis priestleyi ULC007. Taxonomy (NCBI): domain Bacteria; kingdom Bacillati; phylum Cyanobacteriota; class Cyanophyceae; order Leptolyngbyales; family Leptolyngbyaceae; genus Phormidesmis; species Phormidesmis priestleyi. The sequence continues at coordinate 176,538 of NZ_PVWG01000007.1, read as the reverse complement.
ATCAAAGGGTTGGTGTTAGTTTGTTCGCACGTCAGAGTTTACGATGGTATAATTTCAATGGTTCGCGCAACTGCACCTGGAAAACTAAATTTAATCAGGGTTACAGCCTCCCGCGGTTCCAAAGAGCCTGAATCCCTTCCAGGGATTGAAACAGGAGGCTGCAACGCAAGTTAGCCAAACAACGTTCCAAAGAGCCTGAATCCCTTCCAGGGATTGAAACATGACACGGTTTGCCATCTTGAAGGCAAGACGAGGTTCCAAAGAGCCTGAATCCCTTCCAGGGATTGAAACATAAATGCGAAGCATTTTATCTGATTGGGAAGAGGTTCCAAAGAGCCTGAATCCCTTCCAGGGATTGAAACTAAAGCCACATCCAAGCGAGTGCAATGAAAGTAGTTCGCAGAGGTTCCAAAGAGCCTGAATCCCTTCCAGGGATTGAAACTTCTGAGCTAAACGCATCATCCACAATGATCCCGATCGTTCCAAAGAGCCTGAATCCCTTCCAGGGATTGAAACCGAAATGCGCTGATGCACTCTTGCGATCTTCTGATGTTCCAAAGAGCCTGAATCCCTTCCAGGGATTGAAACAGAATAAATCAGAGCGATCGCTTCTTTTTTGCTCGGTTCCAAAGAGCCTGAATCCCTTCCAGGGATTGAAACCACATGATTATTGAGTACACGCCCAAGATGGAGGTTCCAAAGAGCCTGAATCCCTTCCAGGGATTGAAACTAAAGACGCGGGGATTCTTGAACGTGGTAGCGACAGTCCGTTCCAAAGAGCCTGAATCCCTTCCAGGGATTGAAACCGAGCCAAGGAAAACAGCGAGAGGGGACTGGCGAGAGTTCCAAAGAGCCTGAATCCCTTCCAGGGATTGAAACGAAAAACAGAGAGGACACGAATCAATTTTTTCTTGTGTTCCAAAGAGCCTGAATCCCTTCCAGGGATTGAAACGTTAAAGTTCACCTTGATTTGGGTCGTTGTGGCTGGTTCCAAAGAGCCTGAATCCCTTCCAGGGATTGAAACGGCGTAAGCGGTGACGATTTGAAAAAATCATTGACCTGCGTTCCAAAGAGCCTGAATCCCTTCCAGGGATTGAAACGTCGGTAGATCGCTCTTGGCTTTTAGAGCTAGAGGTTCCAAAGAGCCTGAATCCCTTCCAGGGATTGAAACAATTTCCTGCTGTAGTTTCTCAAGTTCAGTGCGAGTAGCGTTCCAAAGAGCCTGAATCCCTTCCAGGGATTGAAACAGCGATAGCGATGTAGCCACCAGCGCCGCGATCGGTTCCAAAGAGCCTGAATCCCTTCCAGGGATTGAAACTAGTCTTGAGTTTGCCAATTGGCTTGGCTATTCAAGGTTCCAAAGAGCCTGAATCCCTTCCAGGGATTGAAACTTAAACGCGCGATCGGGCATGGATCTCACCGTCGAAGGTTCCAAAGAGCCTGAATCCCTTCCAGGGATTGAAACAGGCAAGCCGCGATTCAAGGGAGTAGGGCGTTATCGCTCGTTTGTTCCAAAGAGCCTGAATCCCTTCCAGGGATTGAAACTGAGTGATCTTAATTAAAATCTCAGCATCGCTGTCGTTCCAAAGAGCCTGAATCCCTTCCAGGGATTGAAACCAGATTCTGGACTCTTCAAGAATCCCCGCGTCTTTAGGTTCCAAAGAGCCTGAATCCCTTCCAGGGATTGAAACACGCCCAAACGATCGCCGATCCGTTTGTGGGCAGTGGGTTCCAAAGAGCCTGAATCCCTTCCAGGGATTGAAACCCAGATTGCCCCACTTCTCGCCTCAAGACCAATGGTTCCAAAGAGCCTGAATCCCTTCCAGGGATTGAAACGACCATCGGCTACGGGAATATTGGCTGATGGCAGCGTTCCAAAGAGCCTGAATCCCTTCCAGGGATTGAAACTAATAATTTGCCTTGAAACTTAGTGCCGATTAGCTCGTTCCAAAGAGCCTGAATCCCTTCCAGGGATTGAAACTATGTCAGCGTTGGGGGAAGCTTCTCTTTAGCAAAAGCAGACGTTCCAAAGAGCCTGAATCCCTTCCAGGGATTGAAACAAACCTCGACTTCGCAGCCTTGCGAGAGGTGCGGGTTCCAAAGAGCCTGAATCCCTTCCAGGGATTGAAACACTGAGACAGTGCTTTCAGCCCAACAAGCTCTTAAAGTTCCAAAGAGCCTGAATCCCTTCCAGGGATTGAAACAACCCCGATTCAATCGCTGCTAGAAATGCAGGCGGCGTTAGGTTCCAAAGAGCCTGAATCCCTTCCAGGGATTGAAACAAAGCTTGAAAATGCTTGTAAACAGGCATCTTCAGTTCCAAAGAGCCTGAATCCCTTCCAGGGATTGAAACTAGCTCAAAATCAACCCACCCCACACCGTAGGAAGTTCCAAAGAGCCTGAATCCCTTCCAGGGATTGAAACTTACGGCTTTGCGGAACGAATCGAGCGAATTGGGGGTTCCAAAGAGCCTGAATCCCTTCCAGGGATTGAAACCTATCCACCTTTCGGACGAACAGACGCACGATCGGTTCCAAAGAGCCTGAATCCCTTCCAGGGATTGAAACAGAATAGACAAGCCTAATGAGATGTTAATCGCTTAGTTCCAAAGAGCCTGAATCCCTTCCAGGGATTGAAACGCATCATTTAAGCGTAGGAATTATAGCAGCGAGTTCCAAAGAGCCTGAATCCCTTCCAGGGATTGAAACTCAGCGCTACCACCAAATTCAGCTAGCAATTGCCGTTCCAAAGAGCCTGAATCCCTTCCAGGGATTGAAACCGATCAAGCCAGTAACGGAGCCAAACCGGGACTTAGTTCCAAAGAGCCTGAATCCCTTCCAGGGATTGAAACAGAGTGCCATCTTCACCGACGTTGATGCTGCCGGGGGTTCCAAAGAGCCTGAATCCCTTCCAGGGATTGAAACGCTCAAAGAGCAGTTGCAGGAATTGGGTTTCAGTGGTTCCAAAGAGCCTGAATCCCTTCCAGGGATTGAAACGATCGAGCGCTACGGCTTTATCGACCCACCTAAGTGGGACATCAATCTCGTTCCAAAGAGCCTGAATCCCTTCCAGGGATTGAAACCGAGAAACAGGCGAGGGCGCTGTCGGGCTTGATTTGTTCCAAAGAGCCTGAATCCCTTCCAGGGATTGAAACAACTCTATGGTTTCTGCTACGCGAGAAAGTTACTGGTTCCAAAGAGCCTGAATCCCTTCCAGGGATTGAAACTAACACATAGTCATTCGGATCAGACGGCTCATCAAGCGTTCCAAAGAGCCTGAATCCCTTCCAGGGATTGAAACTCGATAAATCGCTCAACGCGATCGCGCATCCAAAGAGTTCCAAAGAGCCTGAATCCCTTCCAGGGATTGAAACGCTCAAATCGCCGCCCAAGTCGTTGACGCGCGACTGTTCCAAAGAGCCTGAATCCCTTCCAGGGATTGAAACTGAAACAGACAGACTCGTATTGCAGGCATCGCGCGTTCCAAAGAGCCTGAATCCCTTCCAGGGATTGAAACGAGAGAGTCTTGCAGCCCTGAGATGTTGGCGATCGGTTCCAAAGAGCCTGAATCCCTTCCAGGGATTGAAACATCACGAACCCTCCCCCCAATTGATTCGAGAGTTCGTTCCAAAGAGCCTGAATCCCTTCCAGGGATTGAAACGCGATGAGCGAGTACAACGCGAGGGGAACACTGGGTGTTCCAAAGAGCCTGAATCCCTTCCAGGGATTGAAACACTCTATTTTGGCTACACCACCAGCGCCAGCGTTCCAAAGAGCCTGAATCCCTTCCAGGGATTGAAACAAATTATCAGCTAGTGGAATCAATTCTTTGCTCGAAAGTTCCAAAGAGCCTGAATCCCTTCCAGGGATTGAAACTGAGAGTCGATAGAGGGGCGCGATCGTAGTCACGGGTTCCAAAGAGCCTGAATCCCTTCCAGGGATTGAAACGCAGTCGGGTGCGGCAATCTCAACCATTTCAGGGCGGTTCCAAAGAGCCTGAATCCCTTCCAGGGATTGAAACGGGAACAATAAGGGCGAACCCTTTAGCTGAGTCGCCCAATGACGTTCCAAAGAGCCTGAATCCCTTCCAGGGATTGAAACGATTAATTGGACGGCTCCAGGGGCGGCGATCGGCTCGTTCCAAAGAGCCTGAATCCCTTCCAGGGATTGAAACCGGGGGCTTGGGGCATGATGGGGTGAAATACTAAGTTCCAAAGAGCCTGAATCCCTTCCAGGGATTGAAACGCCATAGGTCTAAGCGATCGTGCCCCTTTTTCAGGTTCCAAAGAGCCTGAATCCCTTCCAGGGATTGAAACTGAAGTCGAATCGCAGATTCAGCAAAAGCCTTATGTTCCAAAGAGCCTGAATCCCTTCCAGGGATTGAAACCAAACATCCGCACCGCAAACCGAGCCGGATAAGCGGTTCCAAAGAGCCTGAATCCCTTCCAGGGATTGAAACGAATCACAACATCAGCAAACAGCTTGTGAGCCAAGGTTCCAAAGAGCCTGAATCCCTTCCAGGGATTGAAACGCAACAATCCAAAACTGTCAGTTGTGGTGAATGTGTTCCAAAGAGCCTGAATCCCTTCCAGGGATTGAAACGTACCGATGAGACAATCGGATCGCCTCATGACATCGTGAAAGCGGTTCCAAAGAGCCTGAATCCCTTCCAGGGATTGAAACAGAAAAATCAAGGCGGCTCAGAAAGTGGAAGAGGGGTTCCAAAGAGCCTGAATCCCTTCCAGGGATTGAAACTTAATCGTGGGAACTGCGGTGAGCGTAATCGCAGCAGGTTCCAAAGAGCCTGAATCCCTTCCAGGGATTGAAACGAAGCTGTAAACCCTGTGTTGGCGAGGTTGGTTGCCGTAACGTTCCAAAGAGCCTGAATCCCTTCCAGGGATTGAAACGAGATTGTGCGAGATGGCAAACGCAGTGGCGCGATCGCGTTCCAAAGAGCCTGAATCCCTTCCAGGGATTGAAACTCGACAAACTGAATGCCGTGCTGTTCACACAGTTGCTTGATGTTCCAAAGAGCCTGAATCCCTTCCAGGGATTGAAACTGATTTAGTCAGACGCAGTAGAAAGGTCTACTCACGTTCCAAAGAGCCTGAATCCCTTCCAGGGATTGAAACAGGACAACAAACCAGCTTACACACGCATCCGGGCCAACGTTCCAAAGAGCCTGAATCCCTTCCAGGGATTGAAACTACAAAGTGCCATAAAATTAGACAACCTGAAAACGTTCCAAAGAGCCTGAATCCCTTCCAGGGATTGAAACGTAGAGTGCGACGGTCAAGCTGAGTACGCCATTTTTGGTTCCAAAGAGCCTGAATCCCTTCCAGGGATTGAAACGTTTTGAATCTGGCGCTGAGACGTGGTGCCGCCTCTGGTTCCAAAGAGCCTGAATCCCTTCCAGGGATTGAAACGTCAAATTCTTACAGACTCGATCGGGGGCTTGAAGTTCCAAAGAGCCTGAATCCCTTCCAGGGATTGAAACGGATAACTATGATATTTACGATCGACAACGCCTCACGTTCGTTCCAAAGAGCCTGAATCCCTTCCAGGGATTGAAACCAGTTTTCGCAGGGTCGAGGGCAGTATCAAGATCTGAGTTCCAAAGAGCCTGAATCCCTTCCAGGGATTGAAACTGAAACTGATGAATTAGCCCATACTTTGAGAGCGCGTTCCAAAGAGCCTGAATCCCTTCCAGGGATTGAAACCTGGTATCAGCAGGGCGATCAAAGAGGACATTTTTGTTCCAAGTTGTTCCAAAGAGCCTGAATCCCTTCCAGGGATTGAAACGTCGAAGATCTAGTTGGCAAAGACAAGATCACGATCGTTCCAAAGAGCCTGAATCCCTTCCAGGGATTGAAACTTCGACAGATGGTCAGTGGTACGCCCCCGATCTTTGGTTCCAAAGAGCCTGAATCCCTTCCAGGGATTGAAACCACACCGTCCGTAAGCTTGCCCCAGTGGGTTGAGGTTCCAAAGAGCCTGAATCCCTTCCAGGGATTGAAACAGCACCAGATCGCAGCCTCCTCCCGGGTAGAAGCCAACAGTTGTTCCAAAGAGCCTGAATCCCTTCCAGGGATTGAAACAACGCAGTTGCCCAAGGACTGATTGGTAATATCGGCGGTTCCAAAGAGCCTGAATCCCTTCCAGGGATTGAAACAAGGGAGATGCCTAAACGATCTGCTTCACCTCTCGCAAGTTCCAAAGAGCCTGAATCCCTTCCAGGGATTGAAACATCCGCACTTCCATTGGCAGAGACACGCCTTTACCGTTCCAAAGAGCCTGAATCCCTTCCAGGGATTGAAACTAGAAATATTGATTGCCCCATTCAAATCAGCATCGCCGTGAGTTCCAAAGAGCCTGAATCCCTTCCAGGGATTGAAACGCGTGTTCCCATCTAGCGATCGTCAGGTGGCACCGCGTTCCAAAGAGCCTGAATCCCTTCCAGGGATTGAAACCTCACATTCCGCCCGACCCTGCTTGGGGAATCTACCCCGTTCCAAAGAGCCTGAATCCCTTCCAGGGATTGAAACACGCCAGAACGGGAGACACCGAGTTAGTCATCCTGTTCCAAAGAGCCTGAATCCCTTCCAGGGATTGAAACAAAGGCTTCATTCGTTGATAGCGATTTTCTGCCTAGTTCCAAAGAGCCTGAATCCCTTCCAGGGATTGAAACAGGGTACGATCGCGCGACCTCCGATTTTTATCAAGTTCCAAAGAGCCTGAATCCCTTCCAGGGATTGAAACAAGAGACTGAAGTTGAGATCGTTCGAGCGATAGAGACGCTGTTCCAAAGAGCCTGAATCCCTTCCAGGGATTGAAACCTTAAGGAATTCACAATGGATACTCAAACTCTCACGTTCCAAAGAGCCTGAATCCCTTCCAGGGATTGAAACCAATAACGCCACCTACAGCTAAAAATACCTGGGTTATTTGGTTCCAAAGAGCCTGAATCCCTTCCAGGGATTGAAACGAGCATTAATCCGACCTGCGCCGATTCCATCCGCTCGTTCCAAAGAGCCTGAATCCCTTCCAGGGATTGAAACTTGGATCGCCCTGTGTAACTCGATGGTTTCTTGTAGTTCCAAAGAGCCTGAATCCCTTCCAGGGATTGAAACGCCCTGAAGGATTTAGCCCCATCAATGGCAAAGGCGGGGCGTTCCAAAGAGCCTGAATCCCTTCCAGGGATTGAAACTAAACTAGCTTAAGATATTCTAGGTAACATATCTAGTTCCAAAGAGCCTGAATCCCTTCCAGGGATTGAAACCCTGAGATGGGTGAAGCTCCTGTAGAAGACCCCAGGTTCCAAAGAGCCTGAATCCCTTCCAGGGATTGAAACAATGAATTGGATATGCTCCGAAAACATATCCATAGCAGTTCCAAAGAGCCTGAATCCCTTCCAGGGATTGAAACCCTGATGTAACTATTGGGATGTATGTAGATAAAGAGGTTCCAAAGAGCCTGAATCCCTTCCAGGGATTGAAACTCAGGCAACCACTGGGCAGCGCCCGTGCAGGCAGGTTCCAAAGAGCCTGAATCCCTTCCAGGGATTGAAACGTCATCTGGGTTATCCATTAGCATCTGTGATCATCGTTCCAAAGAGCCTGAATCCCTTCCAGGGATTGAAACACTAAGTCAGGTAACAACAACACCACTGCAATTGCTACAAGTTCCAAAGAGCCTGAATCCCTTCCAGGGATTGAAACTTCTTGTGTGTTCGGTTTAGTGTGCCCAATTCTCTGGTTCCAAAGAGCCTGAATCCCTTCCAGGGATTGAAACACTTTAAGGTTTTGCACCCAACAACCCCCTTAACTGTTCCAAAGAGCCTGAATCCCTTCCAGGGATTGAAACGTCTCCATCCAGACTTGATGAATACAAAACCATACCGAACGCTAGTTCCAAAGAGCCTGAATCCCTTCCAGGGATTGAAACGTCTCCATCCAGAACAACCGTAGCCTTACTTTCAAAGTTCCAAAGAGCCTGAATCCCTTCCAGGGATTGAAACCAGCATTCGCAACAGTGCGGAGATTTCGACCTCTTTGTTCCAAAGAGCCTGAATCCCTTCCAGGGATTGAAACATAGTAATACATGTAAGCAGCAAGCTGGTCAAAGTGTTCCAAAGAGCCTGAATCCCTTCCAGGGATTGAAACAAACTAGTTTTAGAAACCAAGAGTAATGATCTGGCGTTCCAAAGAGCCTGAATCCCTTCCAGGGATTGAAACATGCACTTGAAGGATACGAATGAGGTCAGTGAAGTTCCAAAGAGCCTGAATCCCTTCCAGGGATTGAAACAATAGCTTCTACTACGATGGATGGACTAAAGTAAGTTCCAAAGAGCCTGAATCCCTTCCAGGGATTGAAACCCCTTCTGTTGAAGGCAAGACTATTGCAGAGTTGCCCAGGTTCCAAAGAGCCTGAATCCCTTCCAGGGATTGAAACACCTAACTTTCCCTGCAACACTTGAGTTATCTGGTTCCAAAGAGCCTGAATCCCTTCCAGGGATTGAAACAGGGATAGAGATAGCAGGTCACCGATACAACGCTGACAGTGGTTCCAAAGAGCCTGAATCCCTTCCAGGGATTGAAACTCAAGTTCAGTTATTTTTCAAGTTTCAGAATCGTTGTTCCAAAGAGCCTGAATCCCTTCCAGGGATTGAAACATCGAGATATTCGATAAAATTGAAAATGAACAAGAGTTCCAAAGAGCCTGAATCCCTTCCAGGGATTGAAACATTGATGGGGATTGGTACGGGAACGTACGAGGTGTTCCAAAGAGCCTGAATCCCTTCCAGGGATTGAAACAGATTCAGTCGGTGCTTCTGAAGGTTTAGGTGATGTTCCAAAGAGCCTGAATCCCTTCCAGGGATTGAAACTTACTCACGGGGGTCTGGGGGGGGGGGACTGGAAGGTTCCAAAGAGCCTGAATCCCTTCCAGGGATTGAAACTAGCCTATCGAGAGATTGAAAACAATTGAAAATCGTTCCAAAGAGCCTGAATCCCTTCCAGGGATTGAAACTTCCAATCATCGAGCCAATCGCCGGGAGGAACAAGTTCCAAAGAGCCTGAATCCCTTCCAGGGATTGAAACGTAAAAGTCTGGCGTGTAGACCATGCAACATAGATCCGCTAGTTCCAAAGAGCCTGAATCCCTTCCAGGGATTGAAACTGAGACTGATGCAATGGCGTGGCATGAACTCACGAAAGTTCCAAAGAGCCTGAATCCCTTCCAGGGATTGAAACACCAGTAACCGAGAAGGGCACCAACTTACAGTGGTTCCAAAGAGCCTGAATCCCTTCCAGGGATTGAAACTGGGAATAAAGTAGCAACGAGCGGGACATTGCGTGTTCCAAAGAGCCTGAATCCCTTCCAGGGATTGAAACTAAAGACATTGGGACGCTGGTGGCAAGACTTCCTAGTTCCAAAGAGCCTGAATCCCTTCCAGGGATTGAAACCACTGAGAGGAAACTAGGGAATGTCATTATCCAAGGTTCCAAAGAGCCTGAATCCCTTCCAGGGATTGAAACGGGAGTCAATGTGAAACGAGCGCAACAGATACTTGGTTCCAAAGAGCCTGAATCCCTTCCAGGGATTGAAACCTCTCAGGGTTCGCTAACTCTCCACTCACTGCCGTGTTCCAAAGAGCCTGAATCCCTTCCAGGGATTGAAACAATGGAGAGGTTGTAGCCAGTACTTTAGAATGGAATGTTCCAAAGAGCCTGAATCCCTTCCAGGGATTGAAACTAGACCCAACACTGAACGGGACTATTGTTCACATGGTTCCAAAGAGCCTGAATCCCTTCCAGGGATTGAAACTGAAGACCCTTGCACGTAAAGCCATCTACTGAGAAGTTCCAAAGAGCCTGAATCCCTTCCAGGGATTGAAACCGTAAGCTCTGGGCTATGCTTCGCTCCTTGGTTGGTTCCAAAGAGCCTGAATCCCTTCCAGGGATTGAAACGCCGGGAGGAACAAGGGAAATCGCATCATTAAAAGTTCCAAAGAGCCTGAATCCCTTCCAGGGATTGAAACCACTCAGTACGACTTCCCAATACGGAGTGTTTGGGTTCCAAAGAGCCTGAATCCCTTCCAGGGATTGAAACCTACATTCCAGTTGAGTTTGCTACTGAGGAGAATGTTCCAAAGAGCCTGAATCCCTTCCAGGGATTGAAACTCAGAAGACTAGACAACTCATCGATGAAGCAGCAAGTTCCAAAGAGCCTGAATCCCTTCCAGGGATTGAAACAGAACCCACTTGCTCCCATTGACATCACACTCCCGTTCCAAAGAGCCTGAATCCCTTCCAGGGATTGAAACGCAACTCCCACAACAGTAGGGTGGTCAACCATGTCTGTTCCAAAGAGCCTGAATCCCTTCCAGGGATTGAAACCTACAAACTCCCTTGACTGCCAAAAAGCGCCTCAAGTTCCAAAGAGCCTGAATCCCTTCCAGGGATTGAAACTTGTAGTTATTGCGAGGGAATGAAGGGGAGATAGTGTTCCAAAGAGCCTGAATCCCTTCCAGGGATTGAAACATGGGTAGCGAGAGTAGCGATAGCGCCACTCTAGCGTTCCAAAGAGCCTGAATCCCTTCCAGGGATTGAAACAATATTTTGGCGGTTGAGTGGCTCTGGGAGGATGGGTTCCAAAGAGCCTGAATCCCTTCCAGGGATTGAAACAGCAGTATTGGCAGGATTGCCCAAGCCAGTATCAGGTTCCAAAGAGCCTGAATCCCTTCCAGGGATTGAAACTAATTACTATCCCACTAATTCATCATCATCAGTAGTTCCAAAGAGCCTGAATCCCTTCCAGGGATTGAAACGATGCGAGAACGACTGGAGGACGAAGAAAGAGCGGTTCCAAAGAGCCTGAATCCCTTCCAGGGATTGAAACAAAACTGCTCACCCGCTAACCCTATCGAGATCACGTTCCAAAGAGCCTGAATCCCTTCCAGGGATTGAAACAGGACGAGAAACACTGACAGAATGCCCCATTAAAGTTCCAAAGAGCCTGAATCCCTTCCAGGGATTGAAACGCAGATGGATTGTCGAGGTGTGAGAGTTGCAATATGTTCCAAAGAGCCTGAATCCCTTCCAGGGATTGAAACCTCGTTGGCCAAGGCTGGGTGAACAATGCTAAACGTTCCAAAGAGCCTGAATCCCTTCCAGGGATTGAAACGTCGTTCACCTCCTGGATGAACAACCCCATTCTCAGGTTCCAAAGAGCCTGAATCCCTTCCAGGGATTGAAACTTCATTGTTCCTCCATCCCCTACGGCTTGGGGCATTTGTTCCAAAGAGCCTGAATCCCTTCCAGGGATTGAAACGACGAAGGGACTTATGGCGGCGAGGTAACTGTTTCGTTCCAAAGAGCCTGAATCCCTTCCAGGGATTGAAACTCGTCAGGCGGTAATGCAGATTAGATTGCGCCGAAGTTCCAAAGAGCCTGAATCCCTTCCAGGGATTGAAACCAAATAATTCTCGCACACAATAAACTTTAGGGGCGTTCCAAAGAGCCTGAATCCCTTCCAGGGATTGAAACTCAATACAAAAACCCTAATTAAAGCAAAATCCTAATGTTCCAAAGAGCCTGAATCCCTTCCAGGGATTGAAACAGACGAATTTCTCGCTCGTATCCAGCCGTAAGGCGTTCCAAAGAGCCTGAATCCCTTCCAGGGATTGAAACGATATTTTCTTGCGAGGTATCTAATTCACCTCGTACGTTCCAAAGAGCCTGAATCCCTTCCAGGGATTGAAACAATTCTAAATCTGCAATTTCTTTCTCTGTTAGGGTAAAGTTCCAAAGAGCCTGAATCCCTTCCAGGGATTGAAACTTTAGGCTGCGAACGTTGAGCGTGACAATCTCTGGTTCCAAAGAGCCTGAATCCCTTCCAGGGATTGAAACCTAGCCGACGAGCAAGCCGCGCTAACGAATCGACCGTTCCAAAGAGCCTGAATCCCTTCCAGGGATTGAAACCTGACTGCTCTGAAGAGTTGGGACGCGATGTTAATTACGTTCCAAAGAGCCTGAATCCCTTCCAGGGATTGAAACGCAGCCAAATACCTCAGATCTAAAAATCAGGAAGTTCCAAAGAGCCTGAATCCCTTCCAGGGATTGAAACAGAGATAAATGAAGAGGTAGAGGCGATCGCGAGATGGATTCGTTCCAAAGAGCCTGAATCCCTTCCAGGGATTGAAACCAATTTTATGGCGGCATTCACCCTGATTTTGAAACGTTCCAAAGAGCCTGAATCCCTTCCAGGGATTGAAACGAAAACAGTATCCTGATTCTGGACGTAAACGTCTGAGTTCCAAAGAGCCTGAATCCCTTCCAGGGATTGAAACTCGATATAGGCTTTGCAGCAGCTATCGGAGGAGCGCGTTCCAAAGAGCCTGAATCCCTTCCAGGGATTGAAACCTTTAACGCTTTCCTGCTGCTGGTGCGAAGCGAAGGTTCCAAAGAGCCTGAATCCCTTCCAGGGATTGAAACGCTGAACTTGGCGGCTCTCCAGGGGGCAAGGAATCAGGTTCCAAAGAGCCTGAATCCCTTCCAGGGATTGAAACGAAATTCCGGGCATGGGTACACCCGACGCGGATCAGTTGTTCCAAAGAGCCTGAATCCCTTCCAGGGATTGAAACGGGAAGGATGCCCCGATATCGCTTGCAGCAAGAGGCGTGAAGGTTCCAAAGAGCCTGAATCCCTTCCAGGGATTGAAACGCCATGAATAATCAGCCGCATTTTGCTCTAATAGGGTTCCAAAGAGCCTGAATCCCTTCCAGGGATTGAAACGAGTACGAGTCCGTAGCTGCCATCGCGGTAGGTCGGAATGCGTTCCAAAGAGCCTGAATCCCTTCCAGGGATTGAAACTAAGGGACGATCGCGACTTCTGGATAGACGAGTTTGTTCCAAAGAGCCTGAATCCCTTCCAGGGATTGAAACAGATACAGAATCCGCTTATAAGAAAGGCAGTCATGTTCCAAAGAGCCTGAATCCCTTCCAGGGATTGAAACTGCGGAGTCGATTAGCTCATTTAATGGCGGCAACTCTGTTCCAAAGAGCCTGAATCCCTTCCAGGGATTGAAACATGACACCGAGCGATCTCTTAACATTCAAGTGCCCGTTCCAAAGAGCCTGAATCCCTTCCAGGGATTGAAACCTAGATCCTGAAGTGCAAAGAGCGATCGAGGGCAAGCGTTCCAAAGAGCCTGAATCCCTTCCAGGGATTGAAACGACTCGGACTCAGAATTTTGAGAGGCTTTAGAGGAGGTTCCAAAGAGCCTGAATCCCTTCCAGGGATTGAAACGGAAGTTCTGAAGCTAGTCGCACAGGGATTAACAGGTTCCAAAGAGCCTGAATCCCTTCCAGGGATTGAAACAAGACTTTCTCACGAGATGCTGACAACATCTCGGCAGTTCCAAAGAGCCTGAATCCCTTCCAGGGATTGAAACGGATCGTCGAACGAGAGATGAGGAGGGCGATCGCGGTTCCAAAGAGCCTGAATCCCTTCCAGGGATTGAAACGGTTCTAGGCGTTGCCCTGACCACCGCATGGGGTTCCAAAGAGCCTGAATCCCTTCCAGGGATTGAAACGAAATTATGGGACTCGCTGCCGTGCCGCCCAGGGGTTCCAAAGAGCCTGAATCCCTTCCAGGGATTGAAACATCTAGCAAAGTTTGCCAGTAGAGACGATCGCTAAAGTTCCAAAGAGCCTGAATCCCTTCCAGGGATTGAAACAGAAATGAAACTAAAGGCTCTACCTATCACGTTGATTGTTCCAAAGAGCCTGAATCCCTTCCAGGGATTGAAACCAATCTGAGCTAGAGAAGATGTCGAAAGCTGCGAGTGGTTCCAAAGAGCCTGAATCCCTTCCAGGGATTGAAACACGATCTCCGGGGGTAGAACTGCCCATGAGCTTAAGTTCCAAAGAGCCTGAATCCCTTCCAGGGATTGAAACGCAGTGCAAGCTGGATCGATCGGAGACTTCCTTGAAGTTCCAAAGAGCCTGAATCCCTTCCAGGGATTGAAACAACCCCATTGCGCGAAGAAAAGGCATTCGATGTTTGGGTTCCAAAGAGCCTGAATCCCTTCCAGGGATTGAAACTGCCATTATTACAACCACATTTCACCTCAATTTTAGGTTCCAAAGAGCCTGAATCCCTTCCAGGGATTGAAACCAAGCGCTGGCAACGGTGCAGCAGCTAGGACATCCCGGTTCCAAAGAGCCTGAATCCCTTCCAGGGATTGAAACTGGGTGTGACTTCGAGAAAGCAACGATCGAGCTTGAGTTCCAAAGAGCCTGAATCCCTTCCAGGGATTGAAACGAACTCATCGATAAAGCACAATCGAAGGGCCGCAAGGTTCCAAAGAGCCTGAATCCCTTCCAGGGATTGAAACCCAAGTAGTAGCCAAATTTGTGCAACTCAAGCCGTGTTCCAAAGAGCCTGAATCCCTTCCAGGGATTGAAACGCATTATTCAGTCGGCGCTGATCATCGTGGCTCAGTTCCAAAGAGCCTGAATCCCTTCCAGGGATTGAAACGGTTTTGGGCATCAGAACTGATACCCTCGATCGCGATTGCTCGTTCCAAAGAGCCTGAATCCCTTCCAGGGATTGAAACCGAGTCGCTGCTCTGCCTGTACACGGTAGATATTCGTTCCAAAGAGCCTGAATCTCTTCCAGGGATTGAAACAGAGTAGATGCTTGAGTACTTGGGATTAGACATTAGTTCCAAAGAGCCTGAATCCCTTCCAGGGATTGAAACTCGTCTAATCGCAGTGCCCACAGTCAGGAATCACCGCTCCTTTAGGACGGTGAGGATGTCAAGAAACCTCTATCAGCGGAACGAGGAAAAGCTTCAGAAGCTGTGGCACTGTGAGTAATAGGTGCTGTGTCACGAATTCTTTTTATAAAGTATGTATACCGAAGAAAAAAAAGTTACTCAACTCGCTACTCTAGATAGCTTTGCTTACTCTGCGATCGAGAAACATTTTAAGAAATCAATCAAACACGAGTCAGACGTTCTCGACGACAAAGATCCCGAATTGCTGCATCAGATGCGAGTGGGGTTGCGTCGTCTGCGAACTGCCGTAGACGTTTTTGACTTTGCGGTAGACTTGCCGAAGCCAATTAGCGATCGTACCATCAGCAAAATTGCTCACTCACTGGGTGCGGTCAGAGATCTCGACGTGCTAACCGCAGAACTCAACAGTCAGCAACAAAGCAGTTTGCCGATCGCAGAGCAAAATCGACTAGAAACGCTGCTTAAGAAAATGAACAAACAGCGCAAACGAGATTTTGCTCATCTCCAGCAAACCCTCAAGGGATCAGACTACGATGCCCTCAAAGATGCCCTTAAAGGTTGGTTAAAAAAGCCTCACTATCAGTCGATCGCTCAATTGCCAATACAAGAAGTGTTGCCAGATTTATTGCTGCCGCTCATCAGTGAAACATTGCTGCATCCCGCCTGGTTAGTGAATGCGAACTTTGAAAATGGAGCGGCGATCGTTCATTCTATTCATCCAGAAATGCTTGATGACTTTATCAAACAGCATGGCCCTACTCTGCATGACCTCCGCAAACAGATGAAGCGGGTTCGTTATCAAACAGAGTTGTTTGTTGACTTCTATGACTCAGCTTACGCCGAGCAAATTGAGGACTTTAAAGCCATCCAAGAAGTGTTGGGGCAGATTCAAGACAGGGCTGTGCTTCAAGGTTATTTAGGATCTCAGATCAAGGAATCAGTTCAAGATGTGTATCCTACTCTGTCAAAACAGCTTGACCAAAAAGTTGCTGATGCACTGCGAACTTGGCAGACCTTACAGCAGCGCTATCTAGATCCAGAATTTCGGAAGAAGTTGCGATCGCTTATATGAAGTTCATTGAAATGGACTAAAACTTTGACTCAGTGTTCTTCAGAGCACTTTCGCTATTAGCCAGGAAATTCATTTCCCGGTGGGCTGAACCAAAGCGATATGACACAAAATATTAGACATACTCTTAAAATCATCGAAAAATAGGAGCCTCAAAATTAGCAGCGCCAGCAGTTGCTAACCTCAAGACTCCTCAAAACCAGTCAGATTACCAGCCGAAGTTAGATGAGAAAGCTCTCGAATCAGTGACATCTTTGACAGGTTGGGAATCTGATCGATCGCTTTGTGCCTCCTCTCGAATTCGCGTCTCCGTGCAGAATGAGGCAGTGCTAAAGCCGCCAAACCGTTTAACCGTTCCACTCCGAATTCTCACATCTGGGCTGGCAAACCAGAAGTGTTCTTTAGAACTCATCGTTTCATATTCTGTAATCAGCACCAGTCCGTCTTCGTCATCCATCTCATAGCGCCCAATCACGGGCACGATTTCGGCATAGCCAACTTCTCGCAGCAATCTGCCGTTGCGGGGGTTATCTTCGTCGGGCACCAGCACAAACACGGTCGAGCCTTCGTGATTTTCTTCGCTGGAGCGATCCCACGCCATTGTGCCCATCCATTGCACTTGTGCGCCTCCGACCGCCAAGCTGGGGTCAACGTCGTGCAGTTTGCAAATTTCAAGAATTTTAGGATCGTCTACTGACAGCGCTTCAACCGCAATCTCTGACTCGCCGCCTTCCGATCGCTTGAATGCTAGATGGTGAGTGGTGCGCTGCGACAACCACTTGCCAGCACTCAGTTGAAAAAACTCCATAACATTCATCTAAGCTTGACTCCTGAGACTTTCGTGAGTTGAGGTTGGCAAATTAAGCACAAATGACTAGAGAACCCCGTTCTCTCTCACCTGCAAAGACCTCTCTCATGATAAAACGTTTGCTGCTTTGATTTAGTTGAGGCAATCGTGACACTTTAAATAATTGTTCGGGCTTCAGCCGCGATCGATCTGACCCAGCCTCACTTCACCACGACGGTCTGACGACTGAGAAAACGTCCTTCTAGAGACATTTGCACCTGCCACACGCCTACCGCAGAGCGGCGATCGAGTCGATAAAAACAATTGGTTGTCCAGGATGATTTCTCGATCGGTTGAGTTTGGTAGTTACTTTGCTGAACCACTTGCCCAGTTGGATTAATCCAATCACACGTTAAGCCTAAGCGATCGCCGAGGGGCACATCTTTTAAGGTGACTTGATAAAACACCTGAGAATTCTTTTGACGATCAATTTCTCCGATATTGGTCTGACTGTTTTTTGTGAGCGTAACGCGATTTTGAGTGACAGCAATTCGCGCAATTTCTTGTTGATATTGCTGATGAAAAATCATTGCAGCCGCAGTTGCACCGATCAGCGTAGTGGCGATCGCGCTCCCAATCAGCCAGATTCGTTTTTGCTGTCTTGCCAGCGCTTTACGTCGCGTTAGCTGCACAAGGGCATCGTCTAACAAATCATCGGGCAAGTTGAGTTCTTGCAAAACCTGTTTGACTTGTAATGACAACTCTTTGTCACGTTGTTTTGATTGCCCAACTTCAGCAACCACTTGCGCTAATTGCGTTTGGGTGATGCGAGTATCCATAGCAGATGCAATATTCGATCTCGATTGCCCCTATTCAATCATGTCTAGTGAAGTTCGTGACAAAAATTTTAGCGCCTCATTTCTTGTGGTTACGACACTTCACAGATCTCATCGGTCTTGAGTAAGATTTCGCCATAGTCAGGAATCCAAGCTAACCAGTGATCATCGGCATATTGGCACAGCAGCCAAGCCTCATCAAAACTAAATGCAGTCGGCGGATTTAATAACTTCACCCACGTGGACGGCGCAAACTTGGGTAATCGCGCCCGTCTTTGAATCTCCCACGCGAAAGAACTCGTCGTCTCGTCTTGAGACGTGAAGGGTGGGATAGAACAGAAGTTAGTTTGAAGCATAAATTAAAATCCTTTAACGCGAGAAGGCAACGCAAGGTTTAGACCAAAAACTGCTGTGCAGAGAAAAGACATTTATATTTTGTCATTCCGTATCTTATGCTACAGTTTTTTGATTTTAAAATCATCTTTTATCTTAGAAGTTTACGAAGTTTTACCTTTCGTTGAACTGAGCGTTCATCTGCAAAGAAGACAGCGGCACGTCGATCGCGTCACATCCAATCGCTGAATAGCGAGATGATTGGGTAGGGGCAATCCCCCCGTGGTTGCCCTCCGTCAGGGGTGGGCAGACCCCTACAGCCATTTCATCCCCGCATTCTGCAACGCCTCCTACCCAATAGAACGAATTGCTATACGATCGAGGCTTCCTTATTTCAGCATCTACTATGTCTGCCGTCGCTGCCTCAAACCCTCTGCAACGCCTGCTGCGCTACAGCCGCCCTCATCGTGCTCAAGTTTGGCAAGCCAGCCTTTGCTCGGTGCTCAACACAATCTTTGACTTGGCACCGCCTTATCTGATCGGCATAGCAGTCGATGTCGTTGTCAAGCGAGAATCATCTTTGATCGCAAGAGTCGGTGTCACCAGCATCATCGGACAATTGGCGGTGTTGTCATTGCTGACCTTCTTAATTTGGGGTCTAGAATCGCTGTTTCAATATGCCTACGATCGGCTTTGGCGAAACCTGGCACAAACCTTGCAGCATGAGTTGCGGCTTGATGCCTATAGCCATTTGCAAGAGTTAGAACTGAGCTTTTTTGAAGAGCAAAGCACCGGAACACTGCTCTCGATTATCAATGACGACATCAACCAGCTAGAGCGATTTCTCGATAGCGGTGCCAATGATATTTTGCAATTTTTCACTACGATCGTGTTAGTCGGCGGCACCTTTTTGGCATTAGCGCCTGGGGTTTCGTGGTTTGCAATGTTACCGATTCCATTCATTGTGTGGGGTTCGATCGCGTTTCAAAAACGTCTCGCCCCTCGTTATGCAGACGTGCGCCAGCAAGCCAGTTTAATTAACAGCCGATTAGCTAACAATTTGTCAGGCATTGCCACAATCAAAAGTTTTACGGCTGAAGATTATGAACGCGATCGGGTTGCGGCTGAGAGTGAAGCTTATCGTCGCAGCAATCGTCGAGCCATTGCGTTAAGCGCTGCGTTTATTCCTTTGATTCGCATTCTTATTTTAGTTGGCTTTACTGCCACCCTTTTTTTAGGTGGCATCGAAGTGGCAAACGGACGGCTCTCAGTTGGCACCTACGGATTTATGGTGTTCATCATTCAGCGATTGCTGTGGCCCTTTACTAGTTTAGGGAAAACAATGGATCAATATCAACGGGCGATGGCATCGGTCAATCGGGTGATGAATTTGTTAGATACGCCGATCGCCATCCCCACGGGCGATCGCTCATTGCCAGTTCATCAAGTGCGCGGTGAAGTCAGTCTTGAACACATCACCTTTGCTTACCAAGGTCGCAGTCCTGCGTTAGAGGATTTATCTCTACATATTCCAGCCGGACAAACGATCGGAGTTGTGGGCGCAACGGGGTCAGGAAAAAGTACGCTGGTGAAATTACTGCTGCGATTTTATGAGATTCAGCAGGGGCAAATTTTGCTCGACGGCATTGACATTCGTGAACTGCGACTGCGTGATTTGCGCCGCTGCATCGGCTGGGTGAGTCAGGAAGTGTTTCTCTTTCATGGCACCGTTGCCGACAACATTGCCTATGGAAGTTTTGATGTCATGCGCGAAGAAATTACGCGATCGGCAAAGCTCGCAGAAGCGCACGAATTCATCATTGAGTTGCCCGACGGATACGACACGATTATTGGCGAACGGGGTCAAAAATTATCGGGTGGGCAACGACAGCGACTTGCGATCGCCCGTGCCCTCCTCAAAGATCCGCCAATCCTAATTTTGGATGAAGCCACATCTGCGGTCGATAACGAAACCGAAGCCGCCATTCAGCGATCGCTGGAATACATTACTCAAGATCGCACCACGATCGCGATCGCTCATCGCTTATCCACAATTCGTCATGCCGATCGTATTTACGTGATGGATCATGGACGCGTGGTTGAGCAAGGCACCCACGAGACGCTGCTTAACCACGATGGAATTTATGCGGCGCTGTGGCGACTGCAATCGGGCGTTAAATAGGGGCACGGCATGGCATAGGGACACGGCATGCGATGTCCCTACAGATTGATTGCGTGTTCCTGCAATACCTCTAGCGCAACCACGTTGAGAGCCGCCTCGTGAGTGGCAGACAGCACGATCGGAGGCGCAACCCCAGAGTCGAGTGCCTCCTTCCAGCGAGAAACACACAGACACCAGCGATCGCCTGGCTTTAAACCCGGAAACTCAAACATTGGCATGGGTGTGCTCAAGTCGTTACCCTCAGATTTTGTGTAAGCGAGAAATGCTTCAGTCACTTGGGCGCAGACGACGTGCGTTCCGACATCTTGCGCCCCGGTTTCACAGCAACCATCGCGAAAAAAACCAGTCATCGGAGACGTACTGCATGTCTCCAAGGTTTTACCTAATACATTCTTCGCGTCTGTCATCACAGAGACTCCTAATTTTTAGACTCTTTTTGCAGAATGATTCAACTCAGTCAATTCAGCAGAACCCCATCAGAATAAAGCCTTCTGCATACAGTAACTCAACTATTATTGGATGATTTTGTAAATAATCAAAAGCCCCAAGTGCTCAGGAACTTAGGGCTTTATTCATGCTAGACGCGTTCTTTTAGAGAGGAGAGTTTAACAACAACCTGACGCATTTGCTATTGACTAAAACTTAGCAGTCTCTCATCTCAAATGAGCCAGTCTTAAGGCTTGGTAACATCTCACTCTATAGTAGGAAAGTAGACGAAAACCTTTCAACCGAGTGCGCCTTGAGAGAGACGGAATTCGATACGATCGCCGCGATCGTGCGGGTGAAAATGCTTGTCCATTCAACTTTTTTGACTGGGATTTTCTCGATCGTCATCAAGACAACTAAAACGTAGCCCGAACAATGTGCAGTTTTATTTAATTCACGATCCTAAGAATTGAAGGCTAGGAAAAAAGTTGCGCCCACCGATCGCTTTAATTTTCGCATCGCTCGACCCGCCATATCCGTAAATAATAGATCTCCATAAAGAAGCTGGGTTGCCATCCGAGTGGCTCTTTCAGATTTAACGCCATATTTATAGCAAGCGCCCGTCCATTGATAAAAGACTTGGGCAAGCGTCAAGGCGGCATCAAAGTTGGCGGCAAATTCAGCGTGAATGCGATCGGTGTATTGGTCCGCTGCCTCATCTACTAAACATTGAGCGGCGATTGTGCCACTTTTAACCGCATGCAGAATGCCATCTCCAAATAGAGGATTGATCAATCCGGCGGCATCTCCCACTAATAAAATTCGTCCTTCATGAAGCGGTTCTTTGCCATTCCACGTCGGCAAGGGGTGAGCGTGAAAGCGGGCTTGGTCGCGATCGATCTGCAATCCCATCGCTTCGACATATTGAAAAATGGTTTGCTGCAAGTCTGCTCGTAGGGTGCGAGTGTTGCGGGCATCTTTACGATCGGGTCGAAACACTCCTGCACCAATATTCAGGTGATCGGCTTTAGGAAAAATCCAGGCATAGCCGCGCTTGATGGCTCCATATTCTAAATGAGCTACATCAGGACGCAATTCAGCATGACCGTCGCCCCACTGGTGAGGATGCTCAATTTCCATCGCTAAGGCGATCGCGCGATTTTGCCGCAGTCGAGTTGATTTGACCGTTACCCCATTGGCTCCATCGGCCCCAATCACATATTTAGCTTTGGCGACAAAGTGACTGCCTGTTTTGATGGCTTGAGCCGAGACTTTGATGCCGTCTGACTCGACTTCGAGCGATCGGACTGCCAGCCCATCTCGCAATTCTGCGCCCGATTTCACAGCTCGCTGGGCAAGGGCATTGTCAAAAATCGATCGCTGCACCATCCACAATAAAAGCTGTCGATCAACACCCGGCGGATTGATGGGTGCGAGATAAGCATCATCAAAATTCCAGGTGTGGCGCATGTGAGTGACTTGAGATTCGACAAACGCCTCTGGTGCCAAATCTCGCAAGCTATTTTGCATCACCATCGGCATGCCACCTCCACAGGTCTTATGACGAGGCAGAAATTGCTTTTCTAGCAAGGCAACTTTTAGCCCCGCTTTTGCGGCTTCTGCGGCTGCCATTGTTCCAGCGGGCCCGGCACCACACACCACAAGATCGTAATTCAACATAGTCTTGGCTTGACAGCTAAAGGGTCGATCTTTAGCCTAGTACACAAAGGAGGCGTTGCTGAATAGGGAGGATTTGGTAGGGGCAATCCCCCCGTGGTTGCCCTCCGTCAGGGGTAGGCACGGGAGCGCTACCCCTACAGCCATTTCATCCCGTTGTTCTGCAATGGCCACAAAGGAAACCTTTCTCGATCGGGGCCAGTGGATTGGACGGTTAGAAATTTTCTATCGCGGAATGACTACGATCGCCGCTTTCTGTTTTGAAGATGACTCTTGAGAGCGATCTTCAATTTTTGACGCTAGATCCGGCATCTCTTGCCAGCAGTGAGAACAAAACCAGTAGATTTCTCCATGCCGAACATGACGCAGCAGTTTTCCTGCACAACAAGGACATTTAGGCATGACTTTTAACTCACTTTTAATCAAAAACGAATGGAAAACAAACAAGATTGCCATAAATCAGCCCTCCTCGATCACATTAAATCTGGAGGGGGATCATTATCATCAGCAGGTCTACCCATTTTCTAGAGTAGTATCCCTACTCTATTGATTAAGTTTATTTTCGCCTTTGCAATGAGTTAAACGCGAGACATCTTATGGTTGGATTAAGAATAGAGAAAAATCTCGGAATTTAGCTTGAATCGCTTGCTAAGATTAGAAAGTTTTTAATGAAAATGTTGTTTTGCATACCATATTTATTCTTAATTATGTCTTCAGAATGATGTGGTTAAAAATGCCTTGAAGCAAACCCCAAAAAATTGCCTGTTCATCTCTAGGTGTATTTGCCCAAACTAAGTTGAAATAATTGATGGAGTCTTATTCGATTTCCCCCAACAACTGGGTCGGAATTATCTTGCGATTGAGTTTAGCGCTGGTGGTCGGCGGCGCGATCGGGTGGAACCGTCAACAACGACACAAAGCAGCTGGGCTAAGAACTCACATGCTAGTTAGCCTCGGAGCCGCACTGTTTGTCATGATTCCTTTACAGAGCAGTGCTCATTCAGGTGATGCGGTCAGTCGTGCCATTCAAGGAGTCGCCACTGGAGTTGGCTTTTTAGGAGCCGGAGAAATCTTGCATTTGTCGCGTCCCACTTCTGCCAACCCTAAAGTCAAAGGACTCACCTCTGCCGCCTCTATCTGGGTCACTGCTGCGTTAGGAATCATTTCAGGCTGTGGCTGGTGGCAACTCGCTGTCTCAGGAACCATGATGGCTTTAATTACTCTCGGATTAGTGAAAATGTTAGAGAACCATTCATTCATCCACCACAGTGAAGAGGAAAATGAATAAGACCTTTGGCTGCAAGCCGCTAATCTTCGATCGATGACTTATGATTGGGAACATGAAAAATTCTCCTTTTAACAAGAGCGGACTTAGAAGAGATCTGACATCGCCCTGCATAGTGAAAGGCTGAAATGGGTCAAGAAATTTCTGCGAGTCGTCGGTTTGGGATGGAAAACCCTCGCTTTGAAGCCTGGGTCGATCGCGGCTGGCTTCTAGGATTATTCGTTGCAGCAGTGGTGCTATTGGGTATAAATCTCGGAGACTTACCGCTCAGAGATTGGGATGAAGGCATCGTCGCTCAGGTGGCCCGTGAAATGTGGCGATCGCCCTTTCCCTCTTCAACCTGGCTCTATCCCAAAGAGTTGACCGGAACGCCCTATTTTAACAAGCCGCCTCTAATGCACTGGTTAGTAGCACTCACCTACTCGATCGCAGGCGTGAGCGAACTGACCACTCGCCTACCAGGCGCGATGCTGACGGCATTTTCGGTGCCGATGATGTATTGGCTCGGAAGAGAAGTTTTTTTCCAACGCACGGCAGCGATTTTTTCGGCGTTGGTCTACCTCACCTGGCTGCCCGTCGCGCGACAGGGACGGCTGGCAATGCTCGATGGAGCCGTGCTGTGTTTCTTTTTGCTGATGATGGCGTGTTTGCTGCGATCGCGGCGAGATTTACGCTGGGGTTTAGGCGTAGGGATCGGCGTGGGGCTGATCTGCCTCACCAAAGGCATTTTAGGGCTTTTGCTTGGCGCGATCGGGCTGCTGTTTCTGATCTGGGATACGCCTCGCCTGTTGACCAGCCGCTATCTCTGGCTCGGCATTGCGATCGGAGCGGTTCCGATCGGGCTATGGTATGGCGCTCAGTGGTCGCACTATCACCAGCAGTTTATTGATGCCCATTTGCTCAATCAATCCCTAGTGCGAGTTTGGGGAACGGTCGGCAATAATAACGGCCCGGTTTGGTATTATCTGTGGGAAATTCTGAAATTTGGCTTTCCGTGGCTGCTGTTTTTGCCCCAGGGGTTACGCCTCGCCTGGGAAAATCGGGGCTTAAGCTGGGCGCGTCTAGCACTCGTCTGGAGCGGTGTTTATCTGCTCGTCATTTCGGCAATGCAGACTAAGTTACCCTGGTACGCCTTGCCCATTTATCCTGCTTTGTCGCTGATGGTGGGCGCTCAACTGAGTCGCATGTGGAACCCTTTGAAGATGGGAATTCGGCAACAGCGCCCGATCGTTCATGCTCGTATCTGGTTCGCAGTGTTTGCGGTGTTTGCATTTGTGGCATGGGGCTTAAGTGCCTACTTCACCTTTTTTGCCCCTCAGCAAGACCTTCAGCTTGTTTCCTCCACATTGGCGCTCACCGTCACTGTCACCGCAATTTTAATTCTTCGGCAAGACACTCAGTTTATCTCGGTGCTGATCTGGGGCACTTATCTGACTTTGATGGTGCTAATGATGTCGAGTCATTGGGTCTGGGAGTTAGCCGAATCCTACCCGGTGAAACCTGTGGCGGATATGATTCAACGTTATACGCCTCGCGGTCAGACGATTTACACGTCTTATCCCTATCACCGTCCCTCGCTAAATTTTTATAGCGATCGGGCAGTCGTTCCTGCCTCTGAAGCAGAGTTGCAGCAGCGATGGAAGACTGACCCTCACCCTTACCAACTGTTGAGATCTTCGGCGTTGGGCTACTTGCCTACTAAACAGACTCAACTGCTAGAGATGCAAGAAGGATGGATTTTGGTGACTCGCAATTCGCACTTTAAGCCGATGGTAAGTGCCAGTCGCCACAAAAGCAGGAAATCTTGATCACTTGGCTGAAGTCCGATCGCTGCCATCCGGTGCTTTGCGAAAAGCGGCAACCAGCAGACAAAAAATGCCCACGTTGATAAAAGCATCTGCCAGATTAAACACCGCGAAGTTAATCAGCCGCACATCTATAAAATCGACGACGTGACCCAGCACAAAGCGATCGATGCCATTCCCCAGTGCCCCACTTAAAATAAACCCGTAGCCCAACTGCTCCCACCGCTCAAATCGAGGGCCAAACCACGCCAGGGCCATCAGTCCCACGCTAACGGCAAGTGACAGCCATCGCAGCCACACGCTGCCCTGAAAGAGGCTAAACGCGGCTCCCTGGTTGATCACATAAGTGATGTGAAAAACGCCTGGCAGCAGCGGAATCGTTTGACCCAGCGTCATTGTCTTCACAACCCAGAGTTTTGTAAAGCGATCGAGGATCAGACCTACGATCGCAGCCAGCCAGAAAAAACGATTTTTGAACATTCAGGAGAGGGATCGAGGACTAATAAAACATTAAACGACGCATTGCAAACGCCAGCACCGTCACAGCACACACGACCGCAAATTGTCCGGGTAGAGGAGTGAGAGAATAGGTTTTCAGAGCATCCCACAATGATAAAGCCTCTGCATCAGCCCACTTCAGCCCATAGGACAAAAATAAGTAGAAGATTCCAGTTAGATGAATGACTAACAGCCCGCAGAAACAGCTAAAGGCTAGAGATTCTAGACGAGGAGGCGTTTTGAATGCGAGATATCCACACAGCCATGCGCCGGGAATGAAGCCCAGCAAATAGCCAAAGCTAGGCTTGCTAAAATAGTGAATTCCGCCGCCGTCGCTAAAGATTTCAAACCCGGCCAACCCCAGCAATAGATAAGCAATTTGGGAAATGACCGCCGCGTTTTTTCCGCCCAGACAGCCGACTAGCAGCACGGCTCCGATCTGGTAACTCACGCCCAAAAAGTGGAGGGGAACCGTTTGGGGTGTCCAAGTCCACGGCGCATCGGCGATCGAAGCCTTGAGCAGTGTGCCTCCGATCGTCAACAATAGGCCAGTCAACGCCCACAGCATATCGGTGAGCGTAATCGTGGGTCGGGTGGTAGTCAGTCGTGAGGAAGAAGTTGACCGCGGCATAGTGATTGAAATTGTATCACTGGGTTAGAGATCAAAATTTTTGCATTCTCTAGACGCTGACAGACTGCTAATCTAAATAGCTAGGAGTTTTGAATCTTCCCTGACGTTTGAATGCTATGTTGACCTCTTCGATCGCGCCCATCGCCAAAATTTATCATCAGCCTCTGCCCGATCTGCTGTTTGAGGCGCAGCGAGTGCATCGAGAGCATCACGATCCGCGGGCGGTGCAGATGTGTACGCTTAGTAGTATCAAAACGGGAGCTTGTCCAGAAGATTGCGGCTACTGTTCTCAGAGCGTGCATCACCAAACGGATTTGAAACCAGAACCGCTGATGGATCTTGAAAGCGTGGTGGCTGAAGCTCAGGTCGCAAAAGCAGCCGGATCAACGCGCTTTTGTATGGGAGCGGCTTGGCGAGAAGTGCGAGACGGTGCCCAGTTCGATCGCGTCCTTGATATGGTACGTCAGGTTGCCGCGCTGGATCTCGAAGTCTGCTGCACGTTAGGAATGCTCAAACCTCATCAGGCAAAACAACTCAAAGAAGCAGGACTGACTGCCTATAATCACAATCTCGACACGTCACCCAGCTATTACGAGAAAATTATCACGACTCGCACTTATCAAGATCGACTGGAAACGATTCGTGCCGTTAGTGAAGCCGGAATCTCGGTCTGCTGTGGCGGCATTGTCGGACTTGGTGAATCGGTTCAAGATCGGTTAGATTTGCTCGAAGCGCTGTCAAACTTGAATCCTCCACCTGAATCGGTGCCGATCAATTGCTTGGTTCCCGTGGCAGGAACTCCGCTTGAAAATGCGCCTGCGATCGACGCGATCGAGCTTGTCCGCATGGTTGCCACCACTCGAATTCTGTTTCCAAAGGCAATGGTGCGACTGTCAGCCGGGCGACTAGAGATGAGCGACGAACTGCAAGCGCTGTGCTTTTTAGCGGGTGCAAATTCGATCTTTACAGGTGCGGTGCTGCTGACCACGCCAAACCCGGAGCGATCGCAGGATGAACGACTGCTCGATCGTTTAGGAATGGTGCCCAAACCGCTTTAATCGCTAAAAAGATTCAGCTTTAAGACAAATTCAGGTAGGGTATCTTCGCCTGACAAGTCACTAGGGAGATTCAAGACTTCAACGGGGCGACGGAACCGATAAATTTCCACTCGCTGATCTTGAGGATTGATCAGCCAACCTAACTGCACACCATTGTCTAAATACTCTTGCATCTTGTCTTGCAGGTCTTGCAGATCGTCGGTTGCGGATCGGAGTTCAATCACAAAATCGGGCGCGATCGCCGGAAACTTGCGGCGCTGAATCGGTGTTAAAGCGTCCCATCTTTGGCGCTGAATCCAGGCGGCATCGGGCGATCGATTCGCTCCATTGGGGAGTTTAAAAACAGTGGAAGAACTAAAGACAATCCCAAGATTTGTATGACGATTCCAGATGCCCAGATCAGTGATGAAGTCAGCTTCTCGTCTGCCGCTTTCTCCGCCTACAGGTGGCATGACGATCAGTTCTCCTGTTTGAGTGCGTTCAAATCGAAAGTTTTGATTGCGGCGACATAATTCATAAAACTGGTCATCTGTCAGGTTAACTGTGTCTAGATTTAAGGTCAAAGCATTCATGATTTTTCCTGCTTTAGTCTGATGAGAATCTAGATCATTTAATCGATGCCTAAGTGCTTTTTGATTTGCTTAATCGAGAGATACATCTCATATAAGCGGTGATACATTGCAGAAGCTTTGAGATAAACTTTATGCTCGACGGCAGGATATCCTGAAACGGTTTGTCCGGCGGGGACATCTTTGTGAACGCCCGCCTTGGCAGACGCAACTGAGCCATCGCCCATTTTGGCGTTATTGGCAACGCCGACCTGCCCCGCGAGAATAACGCGATTGCCGATTTGAGTGCCGCCTGCAATGCCGCAACCCGACGCAAACGCACAGGCTTCACCGACTTTTACGCCATGCCCGATTTGCACGAGATTATCGATTTTGGTGTTGCGACCGATGCGAGTCTCACCCACAGCAGGACGATCGATCGCAGAATTACAGCCCACTTCAACCCCATCTTCTAGCACGGTGTAGCCAGATTGCTCCATCTTGAGCCAGCCCTCGCGAGTCGGCACAAACCCAAACCCTTCAGAACCGATGACTGCACCGCAGTGAATCACGCAATCAGCCCCGATGTGAGTGCGTTCTTGAATCGAGCAATTCGCATGAAGGACAGTCCGATCGCCAATCTGCACGTCAGGATAAATCACAACATTGGGATGGATGACGACACCCGCGCCAATTTTTGCCCCAGTTTGGATGACGACATTCGCCCCGATCGCGACGTTTTCGCCAATCTCAGCGCTGGGATCGATCACTGCCGTGTGATGAATCACAGGCGCGGGTTTAAACGGATGATAGTAGAGCGCGATCGTTTGAGCAAAGGCGAGTCGTGGATGACGAACCGACACCCAGGCAATGCCACGAGCCTCGGCTTTTGCCTGCAAGTCTTCGTTAGATGGAAGAATTAAGGCACTAGCGGCAGTCGATCCGATCAACACTGCAAACTTGTTGCTTTCTGCATAGCTGATTGTGTTAGGAGTCGCTTCGTCGATCGCGGCAACCCCTGCGATTTCAGGATCGCTATCTGAGTGAGTGGTCAAACTGTGAGCCACGATCGAGGAACCAAGTTTCTCAATAATTTCGCTAAACTTCATCGCAAATGCAGTTAAGATTGACGACCATTTACCCTACACCCTACACCGTATCCCCCGCACGTCTCAAGAAAGCGGCACATTCGACGTGGGCAGTTTGGGGAAAGAAGTCAGCAGGCTGCACACGCTGAAGCTCATATTCGCCCTCAGCGCAAAATAGCTTGAGGTCACGAGCCAGGGTCGCCGGGTTGCAGCTCACGTAAACAATGCGCTCAGGTTTCATGTGTCGAAGCGTCTCGATCACAGAGCCATCACAGCCCTTGCGAGGCGGATCTAACAGCACGATATCGGGTTTCATCTCTAGCGCGGGCAGACCTGTTTCAACGGTTCCGGTGAGAAAGATGACGTTTTCGATGTGATTGAGTTCGGCGTTGATTTTGGCTTGCTCGACGGCTTCGGGCTGGACTTCTAACCCGATGGCGGTCTTGACTTTTTGAGCGATCGGCAGCGTCAGCGTCCCAATTCCGCTATAGGCATCGACAAAGGTCTCGGTGCCTTGCAGATCCAACTCATCCAAAATCACCTGCATCAGGGCTTCGGCTTGCTCGGTGTGAACTTGAAAGAACGTATCGGGGAGAATTTGGAACGTCAAACCCAAAAAGCGCTCGTGTAAGTGAGGTTGACCCGCAATGCAGCGAGTTTCTTTGCCAAAGATGCCATTGGTTTTGGCACCATTCACGTTGAGAGAAACCCCGACTAGATCGGGATAGCGATCGAGCCAGTCTTGAGCCTGATCATTCAACCCAACCAGGTTTGCATCTTTGCACACGAGGGTAAGCAGCATTTCTCCAGTGCGTCGTCCGATTCTCAAACTAAGGTGACGCACTTTACCACGATGAAGTTTCTCGTCATAGATGCCCCAGCCGCGTTTTTGAATGTCTAGTTTGACTTCTGCCAATAGCGGATTCAATCGCTGATCTTGAATCGGACATTGATTGAGGTTGATGAGTTGATGACTGCCTTTTTGATAATATCCGGCTTGCACCTGCCCAGTAGCAGAGCGAGTGATGGGGTAAGTCACCTTGTTTCGATAAGCCAAAGGCTCGGCAACATTTAAAACAGGATTGACGTTCAGATCTCTGAAACCGCCGATTCGCTCTAACGCTTGGACAATTTGATTGCGTTTTGCCTCAAGCTGATAGTCATAATCGACGTGCTGCCACTGACAGCCGCCACACTTATCGGCAACAATGCAACTCGGTCTAATGCGGTGAGGAGAGCGGGTTAAAAGCTCGTGAACCTTGCCATTGGCGTAAGTGGGCTTGGTGCGGATCAGACGAACGATCGCGCGATCGCCCGTGACAGTATCAGGAACGAAAACGACGCGCTCTCCGAATCGACCCACGCCATCGCCGCCCTCTGTAATGTCGGTAATGTCAACTTCGACCAGTTCTCCTTGCCGCCATAGGTCAATCACAGGCTCAGTTGGGGTAGATTCTGATTCAAAAGGCAGTTGTAAGTCGGAGATGGTCACAGAGAATATTCCTGGTCTGATATAAACAGATCCCTATTCTCGCTTTTCTAATCGACATATGACCGAACTCGCTGAAGTCTTGCAATTTATCGCAACGATCGAGCAAAAAATCTGGGCAAGTCTGCTTAGGATCGTGGATTAAATAACCTGTAAAAGTCCTCTGATTTGTCATCGCCGAGACTTTTGCCCCCTAAATCCCCCACGAGTGAGGGACTTTGAAGCCAGAGTCTTAGCTCAAAGTCCCCCAGAATGGGGGATTTAGGGGGCTGAAGCCGACCCAAACGCAGCGACAAAGATTGGTGTACACCGTAGCTCCTTAGGGAGATGGCGAGAAGTTACACCTTAATAAATCCACGTTCCTTACGAAATTGCAAATATTGGCGTTGCCTGATGGTGCTCTGAATTGAGGCTAAATTGTGTTGTTTTATCTTAAGCAAACGCTTTCTGTCAAATACTAGTGATACGCTATTATGTTCGGAAATAACACCCGTATTTTGGAGGCTTGTAGTGTCTATAGACTCGGCATCCTCTTTCCTTCAAACAGAAATAATTCTAGAGAAAATCGCGGAAATCACTCTCCACATTCAACAGGGTCGGGAACTAGAGGACATTTTACAGTGGACGATCGCTGATGCCAGGGCACTTCTGCAAACCGATCGCGTTCTCATTTCTCGCTTCCTAGAAAACCAGGATGCGGTCGTTGCCTTTGAGTCTGTCGGTGCAGATTGGACACCGATTCTCGGACAACTCATCTATGACCCCTGCTTTAGTGCAACTTGGGTCGAATACAAGCAAGGGCAGACTACCACCCTCTCAGACACTCACAGCGGGACGATCGACCCTGGCTATGTCCAACTTCTGAAAGGGTTACAGGTGCAAGCCAACCTGGTGGTGCCGATTTTCAACCAGGGCACCTTGTGGGGTTTATTGATTGCCCATCACTGTCGCAGCCCGCGTGCGTGGCAACCCTTAGAGGTGCAGTTATTGCAGCACATCGCTCTGCAACTAGGGGTTGCCACTCAACAGGCAGAACTGCGCCAACGCCAGCAATATTTAGAAAGCCAGCTTGAGCAGCACACGGTTGACCGCCAACAATCTACGATCGCTTTAACAGATCCAAACGGTGATATTTCTGGCTTTATTGGTACAGTTGCCGACCTCAACGATCGTCAGCGAAAAGAAGACCTGATCCAAGATATTGCTCAAGGCGTTTCAGCAAAAACTGGCGAGGCATTCTTCCATTCGCTGGTGCAATATCTGACTCGCTTATTGGGCATGGATCAAGCCTTTGTGTTTGAATTAATTACGCCTGAAACCAAGCGAGTTAAGATCATTGCTGGGTTAAGTGATGACCAGGTTCTAGATGGGTTGGAGTGTCCCTTGGTAGGCACCCCCTGCGAACAGGTGTTTGAGCAGGGCTTTTGTATTTATCCTAACAACGTTCAGCAACTCTTCCCAGAAGCTTTGGCATTGAAGGCTTTGGGAGGAGAGAGCTATGTGGGCATTCCCCTGGTGAGTTCGTCTGGAGCGGTCATTGGCTCGATTTGCGTGATCAGTAACCAGGCGATCGCCAACGTCCAGTTTATTCAAGAAGTCTTGACAATTTTTGCCGTGCGAGCCGCCTCCGAGCTAGAACGTCGGCAATCAGAAGCCATACTTCGTCGCTATGAGCGGATTGTTTCCGCCACCCCCGATATGGTGTCGCTGATCGATCGTAACTATCTCTACCAAGTCGTTAACCAGAGCTACCTAACCTGGAATCAGAAAACCTACGATCAAATTGTTGGACATTCTGTCAGCGATTTATTGGGGCAAGAACTTTTTGAGACTGTTCAGCCCTTAATGGATCGCTGCCTTGCAGGAGAACTTCAGCAAATCTTGGAGACATGGCAGAACTATCCAGATGGACAGCGACGCTATATCAGAGCCACCTATTCCCCCTACCTAGAACTAGACGGCACAATCTCCGGTGTGGTGGTCAACGTCCACGATCTAACCGACCTAAAACTTGTTGAAGAAGCCCTGCGGGAGAGCGAAGAGCGGTTTCGTCAAATGGCGACTAGCATCCATGAAGTGTTTTGGCTAACGGACATCAATTCCACCCAAACTATTTATGTCAGTCCAATTTATGAGGAGATCTGGGGACGCAGTTGTGCCAGTCTTTATGAGCAACCTAGATCGTTTCTAGAACCTATTCACCCAGACGATCGCGCCCACGTTTTAGACACCCTTGAGCAGCGGCCACAAACTGGCTTTAACCACGAATATCGCTTAGTTCGCCCTGATGGAACGATTCGCTGGATCTGGGAGCGGGCTTTTCCAGTAGCAGATACTACAGGACATCCTTACCGTTTGGTCGGGGTTTCCCAAGATATTACCGATCGCAAAGCCGTCGAAACTGCATTAAAGGAGTCGCAACAGCACTACCAAAACCTAATAGAAAATTCTCCCGATATCATTGAACGGTTTGATCCTCAACTCCGGCATCTTTTCGTCAGTTCAGCCCTCACCAAACTGACTGGAATCGCAACCGAGTCCTTTATAGGCAAGACCTGCCGTGATTTAGGCATGGATGCGGCCATGGTCAACACTTGGGAAGCAGCAGCCGGGTCTCTGCTGTCCACAGGTCAAAAGCAAATCATCGAATTTGAATTGCCGACGCTTAACGGGTTGCGCTCTTTTGAGATGGCGATCGCTCCAGAGTTATCAGATCAACAAACGATCGAGTCGATTCTCTGTATCTCTAGAGATGTGACCGATCGCAAAGCGTCTGAAATTGCCCTACGAGAGCAGCAACAGTTTACGGAACAGATCGCCCAATCTACCCTGGCAATTCTTTATGTATACGACCTAATTGAGCAGCGTAATATCTATACCAATCAACAGGTTGAAAAGGTTTTAGGGTATTCTCCAGAGGAGATTCAGGCCATGGGCGATGCGCTCTTTTCGCTGCTGGCTCATCCAGACGACCTGCCTAGAATGATGGCAGGTCAGCAGCGTCTTTTGACGGTTCAGAATGACGAATTTGTAGAAACGGAATACCGGATGCGGCACAAGACTGGAAGCTATCGCTGGTTGCTCAGTCGCGATCGCATCTTTAACCGCACTGCCGAGGGGTTGCCAACGCAGTCGTTGGGTGTTGCCACTGACATCACAATCCTCAAAGAAACTCAGGTTGCCCTGTATCAACAAGCAGAGCGTCAACGGTTGCTGATGGCGGTTGCTCAACGGATTCGTCAAACGTTAGATCTACACGACATTCTCGGTACCACAGTGACCGAAGTTCGGCAGTTCTTGCAGACAGATCGGGTGGTGATCTATCGGTTTGAACCCGACGGGAGCGGCATCGTCATTGCAGAATCGGTGACAGAGGGCTGGCGATCGATCTTGGGAATGCAAATTACCGCTTCCTATTTTGTGGAAATCCAAGGACAACTCTACGAGCAAGACAGAGTTAAGGCAACCGATGATATTTACACCGCTAATCTAGATCCTTACCCGGTGTCACTGTTAGAGCAAATGCAGGTGCGGGCAAGACTGATGATGCCAATTCTACAAGACAATCAACTGTGGGGGTTGTTAGTTGCCCAGCACTGCCGATCGCCCCGACAGTGGGAAGCCTCAGAAATTGAACTGCAACAACAACTGGCAACCCAGATTGCGATCGCCATTCAACAAGCCGCTCTCTACCAACAGTCGCAACAAGAACTCGCAGAACGCCAACGGGCAGAAACCGCTCTACAACAGCTCAACCAAGAACTAGAACAACGAGTGCAAGAGCGCACTCAATCCCTGCACCAACGGGCAGAACAGGAGCGGTTGCTGCGCTTGATCATTCAAAATATTCACCGCTCTCTCGATCTAGAGGAAACCCTCGCTGCCGTACTCAGCGAAACCCGCCAGACCCTCAGAGCAGATCGGGTCGCGGTTTATCAGCTTAACCCTGATTGGAGCGGCAGTTTTGTGGCAGAGTCGGTCGGTGCAGGGTGGGTGCCTTTAGTGCTGCCGGGCATCCAAAAAGTTTGGCAAGATACCTACTTGCACGATACTCA
Organism: Phormidesmis priestleyi ULC007; assembly: GCF_003003695.1. Taxonomy (NCBI): domain Bacteria; kingdom Bacillati; phylum Cyanobacteriota; class Cyanophyceae; order Leptolyngbyales; family Leptolyngbyaceae; genus Phormidesmis; species Phormidesmis priestleyi. Next base: position 141,970 of record NZ_PVWG01000007.1, on the reverse strand, counting down.
GGGCGGACGCTATCAGAATAACGAAACCCTTGCAGTTAATGATATTTATACGATCGGGCATCACCCGTGCCACATTGATCTGTTAGAACAGTTTCAAGCAAGAGCCTATGTGCTCGCCCCCATTTTTCTAGACGATCAGCTTTGGGGGTTACTTGCCGTCTATCAAAACAGCAGTCCTCGTGAGTGGCAAGGTTGGGAGATTAGTCTGATCCGACAGATTGGCATCCAAACCGCGATCGCCCTGCGCCAATCCTATTTATATCAGGCTGCCCAAGCACAGGTGAAAGAACTAGAGCGCCTCAGTCAACTTAAAGATGACTTCCTGAGCACCGTCTCCCACGAACTGCGATCGCCGATGTCTAGCGTTAAGATGGCAACCCAAATGTTGGAAATTACTTTGCAAGATTTGGGCGTATTGGATGATGAATCCAACGCTATCAACCGCTATTTCAAAATTCTGGAAGAAGAAGGACAACGCGAGGTCAATTTAATCAACGATCTGCTGGATCTGGCGCGACTTGATGCCGGGACAGATCCGCTCAATCTCACTACTATTGCGCTCCAGTTTTACATTCCTCACCTGGCAGAGTCATTTGTCGAACGCACCCACCAACAACAGCAGCAATTAGCCATCCAAATTCCTGACGATCTGCCAGACTTCATAACCGATTTGCCCTACCTCGGACGCATTTTGACCGAACTCCTGCACAATGCCTGTAAATATACCCCCCCCGGAGAAACCATCACGGTGTCTGTTCAACTTGCCGCCTCAGCTCTAGAGATTTGTGTCAGCAACGCGGGTGTCGAAATTCCGGCCGCAGAATGCGATCGTATCTTCGACAAGTTCTACCGCATTCCTAACAGTGATCCCTGGAAACATGGTGGCACAGGGCTGGGGTTAGCTCTGGTGAAAAAGCTCACCGAACGATTGGGCGGTCACATCCACGTTGAAAGTGACTGTGGACAAACGACCTTTATTCTAGAGTTCGGGTTGTTCACATAATGTCTATGCTCGATCGTCAAGAGTTGATTGATTAGGAACGTGGATTTATTGGCGTTGCTGAATGGTGACATGAATTGCAAGATTCACCCTCTCCTTTTGGGCTACTGTGTGTACACAAATTGCTTTAAGTTCGGATGGCTGGGGTTTGCCCCCTAAATCCCCCATTCTGGGGGACTTTGACCCCAGACTTTCAGTTTCAAAGTCCCCCAATTTTGGGGGATTTAGGGGGCAGAAGCCGCTCATAACGAAGCGAAAGGACTGATGTCTACACGGTAGTCTTTTGAGAGGGAACAAGAATTCTAGCTCCCTTCTCCTGTGGGATGAGGGCAGAAGATCCTTAGAAGTGGGCATCAATCCGTGTCTTGGGGAACATTGACAGAGACAATAACTCCCTCCCTCTCTGGACACGAATGAATCAGCCATCGATTCCTGCTTTTTCCCTGCCTCGCAGTTTAACGTCACTCGAAACCTGCGGGTTTGGTTTTAGCGGCTTGCTTTTGTGGTTAGGCACTGCGCCCGCAATGCACGCCGCTTTAGGATCTCAAGCCATCTGGGTTTGGCTACCGGGAACGATCGTCGGCATTTTGCTGAATCTGCAAGTCAAACGCTTGGGAACCCATTTTCCAGACGTGGCCGGCGGCACACCCAACTACACGACTCGCCTGCTTCAGCGCTTTCCGGCGATCGCTCGCTATAGCGCGATCGGCTACCTGTTGGGCTGGATCTCTGTGCCGCCGATCAATGCCATCATTCTGACTGACTTAATTCAGGCAAATTTGGAGCCGTTGGGAATTGCTTGTCCCATCATGCCGCTTCGCATTGGCTTTGCTATTTTGCCCTTTATTGTGGCGTTTAGCGGTACGCGGACGTTGGGCATTTTGCATACCTTCTTTGTATTTCCAGCGATCGGGTTTCTCGTCACCTTTTGTCTACAAGGCATCGGCTGGCTCAGTCTTGCCCCAACTAGCCCCGGTCTGCTGCCAAACACTTGGCCGGGCATTAGCGCCATCGATTGGATGAAGTGGTTCTTTATTGCCGTTTATGCCGTTTATGGCTGTGAGACGGCTTCTTCGTTTGTTGCCGATAGCCGCAAACCGACTGTGACGCTCCGTTGTTTAAGCGTCACGGCTGGATTCATTCCGATCGTTTATTTCGCGGGGTCTTGGGTGGTCATGCGGTTAGCAACCCAAGCTGGATTAGGGGACAGTGCTTATCTCAACCTGGTGGCAGCAGCCCAGCCATTCTGGGGCGTTCTTACCCCTGCGCTCGTGACCTTTTTGATTACGTCTGGCTGTCTCCTGAGTTCTGCAACAGCCGTTTCTAACTGCCCTCGCATTTTGTATCAATTGGCAAAAGATGGATATCTGCCCCCCGTATTCTCTGCCGTTTCGCGTCGGGGTGTACTTGAACCCAGCCTGATTTTTACGCTATTGCTGAGTCTACTTTGCCTGGTGTGGGGAGACGTTGCCCGCGTTGTGATGGTCACAGGAACAGGCTATCTAACGTCTATGATGGCAATCCACTGGGGTTTATGGATCTGCCGCAATCGACCAGAAACGCGGTGGTCTTGGTTATCACTCGGCTTCTTTGGGATGGAGGCTGCTGTTTTAGTGATTGGCGGGTTGGCATGGGGCTGGCAAGATTTATTGATTGGCTTACTGCTGCCGTTGGCTGTTGGGATGACAGCAGTATGGCTGCCTCGTCTGCACTTTGCACCGTTCCAGATCAATTGGTGGCTACAGCGCGATCGTCAACCACTTCGCGCACCTAAAGCTGATTGGATCGCCTTGCAAGTGACAATTCTGATCATCTTAGTGTGTGGTGCGGTCAGCATTGGCTGGTTAGTGAGAGCGAGACTTGAACGTCACGGCATGGGTAGCCATATGGCGCTGTTTAGCATTTTGCTGATCACCATTGCCTTTGTGGGTGTGGCGATCGCCTGCTGGACAAGTCTGCCTCAAATTGCTGCCATTACTGAATCACGAGAAGAAGTCGAACGGACTCTGAGTGATTTACAGCGAACGCAAACGCAACTGGTGCAGGCAGAGAAAATGTCGAGTTTAGGACAGTTAGTAGCAGGTGTTGCCCATGAAATCAACAACCCTGTCAACTTCATCTACGGCAACCTGATCCATGTGCGAGAATACTCCCAAGATTTGCTGAAGCTGATCCAACTTTACGAGCAACACTATCCAAACCCCATACCCGAAATTCAAGCCGAATCTGAAGCGGTCGATCTGGAGTTTTTGCAAGAGGATCTGATCAAAACGCTCGATTCTATGAAAATTGGCACCGATCGCATCCGTCAGATCGTGTTGAGCTTACGCAACTTCTCCCGACTGGATGAAGCCGAATTTAAAGAAGCCGATATTCACGAAGGCATTGACAGCACTTTGTTAATCTTGCAACATCGTCTCAAAGCGCGATCAGACCGTCCAGAGATTCAGTTAATTAAAGACTACAGTGATTTACCGCCAGTAGAATGCTATCCCGGCCCGTTGAATCAGGTGTTGATGAATGTTCTGGCAAACGCGATCGATGCATTAGAAGAAAGTAACGCGCAACAAACCTATCAGGAGATTGAAGCCAAGCCTAACCAGATTACAATTCGGACATTGTTGCTGGATGCTGAATGGGTAGAAATTGCGATCGCCGACAATGGACAGGGAATGCCTGAAGCGGTTCAGCAACGTATTTTCAACCCATTCTTTACCACAAAACCCGTAGGCAAAGGAACAGGCATGGGAATGTCGATTAGCCATCAAATCATTACCGGAAACCATAGCGGCAATCTGAAATGCCTCTCTAGTCCTGGGGCTGGAGCCGAGTTTGTGATTCAAATTCCGATTCGACAACCCGCTTGTGAGAGAACGATCGTGTAGGGGCACGACATGTCGTGCCCTCATGCGGATCTGTCGCAAATGTTAGAGAGATTTTACGAGAGAATCATCGTAGAGCGTCTTGACATCAAGCGGCTGTGGAACCACTTTGAAATCATAGGCAGCTTTTGCAACCAGTTCAAAACTCTTGACAGCGTTGTTTGAGTTGTCAGCGTTGAACCCAATCGTTTTGTTGCCCTCGATATCGAACAGTGTGATTCCGGTCAGTTGTTCGCGTAACTCTTCAGGTTTAATTCCCAGTTTTCCTGAGGCAGCGGCGATCGCATCTGCGTCTCCTGCTTTTAACAGGGTGATTCCTTGATTCGCTGCTTTTAGAAACGAGAGTAATTCGGCTCTGCGATTTGCAATTAAGCTAGGGCGCGTAATCAAAACATCGGCAATCAAATTGGTGCCTTTAGTGCTAAAAATGACTTCTCCACCGCCTTCTTTTGCCGCTTTAGCGAGAAACGGCTCATAGGTCACGGCTGAATCGACGCGCTTGGCGCTAAATGCTGTCGCTGCATCGGGTGCAGGCAGATCTTTAATGCTGACATCCTGTTCGGTCAGTCCACCTTTTTCGAGGTATGCCCGCAGCAAAACTTTCTCGAACAAAACGTCTTCACGCGCCAGCGTTTTGCCCTTCAAGTCTGCCGCAGACTTAATTCCGCGTCCGATAATGCCATCCGAACCGTTTGAGTAATCGCACAGAAATATGATCTTCAGCGTGGGATCTTTCCCAGCCATTTGAATCGCATCTCCGGCTGTCAGCCAAGCCAGATCAAGCTTGCCAGACAGAAATGCTGTAATTTCCTCGGTGTTTGACTGAAACAAAATGTCTTGAATTTTGAGTCCGGCTTGAGTATAAAAGTCTTTCTTCACTGAGACATGATGCCCAGAGTAACCAGACCAAGGGTTAGTGCCAACAGTGAGTGTTTGAGGTTGGGCAGAATTATTTGCCGCATTGTTATTGCCTGATTGAGGAGAGCAAGCAACTATCCAAAACAGAGCAACTAATGCAAATGCAATCAGTTTGATAGAACGAAACTTAAACATCTAAGACTTCCTTTGGGAACGTGAAACAAATGACAAAAGACCTCGGTTTAGCAATCAAAAAGCCCGAAAGAGCCGTAACAGACTATGGCTGTTAAGCGTCTCTCCCGGGCTTTTGTCCCGCCGTGTGACTGCCTGCTCTAATGCAGACAGTTTGCTTCTCTCGGACCAGTCATTAAACCTTGCATTGCTTAATTGAGGCTTAATCGGAACCCTAGAAGCCATAAATTGTTCTAACGCGGAAAGGATTTCTTTAATGAGACAAGTGACTGCTCCTAGTTGCTGAGTCTAATGTCACTATTTGTAACACGCAACAACCAGAAAAAAGTATCTCAGATCACAGTTTTGCTACGGTTATTCGCGCAGCGACTGTAAAATCTGCCGCTTAATTTCGATAAACTCAGCCGATAACTTCGTTTCTAAATCGCGCTGTTCGGGCAGCCCGATCGCAACTTCTCGCTTCATCCGTCCTGGCGACGTACCCATGACGTAAACTCGCTGCGACAGAAAAATTGCTTCTTCGACATCGTGGGTAATCATCAGACCCGTGACGTGCGTTTGCTCCCAGAGTTCTAACAAAAATTGCTGCATTTGCTCTTTGGTTTGAGCATCCAACGCGCCAAACGGCTCATCCATCAATAAGACGGCTGGCTCGTTGGCTAGGGCACGGGCGATCGCGACTCGCTGCTTCATGCCACCCGACAATTGTTTGGGATAAGATTTGGCAAACTGAGTTAAGCCCACCACATTTAGATAATAATCAATGCGATCACGCTGCTCGGCTTTGGGCATTTTGCGAAGCTGTAACCCAAACGCAATGTTTTGTGAAACAGTCAGCCAAGGATAAAGCGTGTAGTTTTGAAATACCATGCCGCGATCGGAGCCAGGCCCAGTCACGGGTCGCCCATCAACTAACACACTTCCCGTAGAAGGATTGATTAGCCCGGCCACAATATTCAATAGGGTTGATTTGCCGCACCCCGAAGAACCCACTAGACAGACAAATTCTCTTGGAAAAATCTGAAGATTGATATCCTCTAGCACCGTCATTGAGCTACCTTGAAGCGCAAATGACTTAGACAAGCCACGAACTTCAAGCTTGGGAGGAGTCGGCGCAAGATCGGCGGCAGCAGGCTCAGTCTGTCCCCGTAAGTCTTGCGATCGGGTATCAAGCATGATTAAGTTTCCAAGATGGAGCAGTGAAAGGGAGATTCTTCATCAGTTAAATAGATACGATCGCTTCATAGTGTCATTTTAGATACATAAATAGGCAGTTGCCCGATAAACTCAAACAAATTTGCTGAACCCGATGAAGTCCAGAAATTTATATGGTGATAATAATCAAAAATATCCTATCTCATCATTTTGCTTAGTCGAAAAGATTTTATCGAGTAGCCTTTGATACAAAAAAGCGTGAGAGTCTCCTTAAACTGAGGGGAATGTCATTGATTGTTGACGTTGTATTCCATCACAGTTAGTTGTGTAACTTGATAAAGGATTAACTCAGTGGCTAATGCGAGTCTCGATTCTGCTAGTTCTCCTGATCGCCAACATCACTATCTCAAGCCTTCGGTCTTCTGGAGCATTCGCCAAGGATTCTCGCGCCGATTAGCCGCTTTAATTGTGATCGTTTCGTTGGCGGTTCCGCTCTTATTGTGGGCGATCGTTAGCTATGCCAAGCTAGTGCCGCCGATATTTTTGCCCACTCCCACGGCGGTGTTGCAGGCGGGGGTTGATATGTTTATAAACCACGATCTCCTGTCAGATGTGATCGTGAGTTGCAGTCGAGTGTTGGCGGGGTTTATAGCCGCAGCCGCGATCGGCGTACCTATGGGCATTGCGATGGGCACGTTCTACAGCATGAATAGTCTGTTTGCGCCCTTTGTGGGAACAGTGCGATATATGCCTGTGACTGCGTTTGTGCCACTGATTGTGATTTGGGTTGGGTTGGGTGAAGAATCAAAAATCTTGATCATTACGCTGGGCGTTGTTTTATATAACGCGATCATGGTTGCCGATGCGGTTAAATTTATTCCCAGCGAGATGATTAATGTTGCCTATACGCTGGGTGCGAATCGGCGGGATGTTTTGTTTAAAGTGATTATTCCGGCAACGTTTCCGAGTGTGTTGGATACGCTACGGGTGAATATTTCTGGCGCATGGAATTTTTTGGTGATTGCCGAATTAGTGGCGGCTCAAAGCGGTTTAGGGTTCAGAATCATTCAGGCACAGCGATATTTGCAGACTGAAAAAGTGTTGTTCTGCATTCTGTTAATTGGCGTGATCGGACTGGCGATCGATTACGGTTTGAGTTGGCTCTCAAAAGTTCTCACGCCCTGGGCAGATCAAACTCGACATTAACGTCAGTTCGACGAGTTTTTTCGCTTCGTTCTCAGCGGCTTCTGCCCCCTAAATCCCCCATTCTGGGGGACTTCAAACCCGATTTTCAGTTCAAAGTCCCTCACTTGTGGGGGATTTAGGGGGCGTTCCAGAGGTGCAACCGCAGCGAGGGATCTCATCGAATTCACGTGACATTAGAAAAATTTTAGATATCGCTGGGTTTCCCAATCAGATACATGATTGTGATACTCAAACCATTCTTGAGTTTTGAAGTCTACATAAGTTTTATACATCAAAGATCCCATCACGGTTTCACTGAGCGGATCGGTTGCAAATGCCTCGATCGCTTCCCCCAGCGTTCGCGGCAGTGTTTTAATGCCCATCTCTGTGAGTTTTGCCGACGTGCAGTTATACATATTTTCAGTATGCGGCTCACCGGGATCTAGATTTTCTCGAATGCCTTCTAAACCAGCCGCCAGAATCATTGCAGCCCCTAAATAAGGGTTACTTGAAATATCGGCGGCTCGACACTCGACCCGTCCGCCCCCTAGTGGAATGCGTAGCATATTAGTTCGGTTGTTGTTGCCATAGCAGATATAGACAGGTGCCCAAGTAAACCCAGACATACTACCTCGCGCGATCAGGCGTTTGTAGCTGTTCACCGTTGGCGCAATCACTGCACAAATTGCGGGCGCATGGCGCAACACACCCGCGATAAACTGATAGCCCAATTTTGACAACCCACAGTGACGCGAATCTTGACGATCGATAAACAAATTCTCTCCCGTTTTCAGATCTGCCAGCGACATATTGTAGTGAGCACCGCTTCCAGTTCGATTAGCAAACGGTTTAGGCATAAACGTTGCAAAATAACCGTGCTTACGGGCAATCTCTTTCACCATTAATCGAAAAAACGTTAAGCGATCGGACATCGTGAGCGCATCGGCGTAAGCAAAATCGGTTTCAAACTGACCATTGCCATCTTCATGGTCAAATGAATAAACATCCCAACCCAGATGATTCATCGCCTGCACAATTTCATCGACCCAAGCGTAGTTGTCGAGCAATCCTTGAAGGTCATAGCAAGGCTTTGCTAGACGATCGCGATCGCTAACCGGAGCTGCCCCTCCAGCGTCGTCTTTGAGAATAAAAAATTCTGTCTCAATGCCTAGATTAAACTGAAACCCCAGACCGGCCGATTGCTGCAAAACCGATTTGAGAATGCTGCGACAACACGCTTCAAACGGTTTGCCCTGCAAATATAAATCACTGGCAAACCAAGCCATCTCTGAGTTCCAGGGCAAAATCGTGGCACTCGCGGGATCGGGCATTGTCGCAACTTCATCGTCGTTCACGGCTTGAGGAACCCCGTCTAAAGCGGCTCCCGTGAATAACTCTGACCCTTGCATCATCGAGTCAAAATGCGTCAACGGCACCATTTTCGCTTTACACATGCCGTGAATATCGACAAAACTTGCGATCGCATACTTCACCCCTTGCGCTTCTAGAGTGGTTTTTAGTTGCTGCAATTCTGGAGTGGATTCGTGACTCATTGATTTTTTAATGAAGTTAGTTGGTGACTATTAGAACACGTCTGGCACGATCGACAGCGATTCTAACGGGGTTTTTCAATCATGGCGTGTTGCAGTTGTGTACTCAGTTCAGCAATACACGCGGCTAAAATGGCTTGTCCAAACGCTTCATCTGCCTGACTCGGATTTCCGACTCCTCCATGAACGCTTTCTTGATCGACAGTGTAGGCAAAGAAACAGTGCGCCGATCGATCGGGTTCATCCACTGCCCGATCCATCTGCACCAAATCGGGTCGCAGAGCCAACATTACCGACGTTTCTGCACAGTTCGCGTGAAAATTCACCGCATCGTGATGATAAAACTCGTGAATCTTGGGCGAGATTTCCCACAGCGTTTAGCGCAAAGCGCAACTCCGCAGGAACCGCAGCGCAATTCGCAACTCAGGATAGCGATGACGGACGTTTTCTAACCCACAGCGCAACGGTGCCCAATTCGTCACATGCCCATTCAGAAGCAGTAATCGAGAAAACCCTGCACTCGCTACCCACTCTGCAATTTCTAGAACGATCACCGCCAAGGTTTCGGGTCTGAGAGAAAGCGTTCCTGCCCACTTTTTGGAGTGACCTAACGAACAACCATCAGGCAAGGCTGGCAACACTGGAATTCCAGTTTGAGCAGAAACGCCATGCGCCACTGCGGTTGCTGAAAACGTATCGACTCCAACAGGTAAATGTAGCGCGTGTTGTTCGGTTGCCCCGATCGGAAGGATGACTAAATTAATGTCTCGATCGCGCAGTTGCGTAATCTGCTCCCACGTTAATTCTTCCCACAAAACAGATTTAGATGGCATGAAGACTCCTGAACTAAGTTACTCAGATCTTGCACCCGTATCAACGATTTCCCAATCACCCGCCCCGACTTAAAATTCGAGCTAAACGTATTGATGAGAATATACAGCCGTAAAACGCAGTCTTTCTCTAGATAGACGTTTTTCACTCGATCGATCGGCATGATTTTGAGCACGCTACATTACCAAGATTACTCCCATGACCCAAACCGAAGCGGTTGTTGCTCAGTTCAACGAGTTGCAGAACGGAGAAAAACGGCAAGTAACCGTCGGCGAAACCGCTGTTTTGCTGATTCGTCACGATAATCAGGTTTATGCTTTGGGAGCCTACTGTACTCATAACCAAGCGCCATTAGTTCAGGGCGTAATCCACGATGATCATATTGTGTGTCCTTGGCACAACGCTTATTTCAACATCACAACAGGCGACCAACAAGAACCACCGGGTTTAGATTCGCTACCGCAATACTCGCTCAGAATTGAAGACAATCAAGTCATCGTCACAGTTCCCGATTCGGCAGCGGGTAAAAGAACGCCGGACATGGTGCAGTATGACCCCGCGATTGATCCGCGCACCTTTGTGATTTTAGGAGCTGGAGCCGCCGGAACTCATGCCACCGAAACGCTGAGAGTTGTAGGCTATCAAGGTCGGATTGTGATGGTGACACGCGATGACAAGCTACCTTACGATCGTACGACACTCAGCAAGAACTATTTCACAGGCAAAGCTACCAAAGAGAAAATACTGTTGCGATCGCCTGCGTTTTATGAGCAGCATCACATTGAAGTACAGCTTAATCAAACTGTTCAGAATGTAAACGTGAATACGAAGACAATCACGTTTCAAAACGGAGAAACGCTTATTTATGATTCGTTATTGATTGCAACTGGCGGTCAACCACGTCAGTTAGAAGTTCCGGGTGCAGACTTACAAAATGTCTTCACGCTGCGGAGTTTTGCGGACTGCGAACGTATCCTCAAATCGGCTCAAAATGCGAGTCAAGCGGTGGTTGTCGGGTCTAGTTTCATTGGCATGGAAATTGCATCAGGACTCACCCAGAAAGGCGTAAAAGTCACCGTTGTTTCTCCAGCTTCGTTGCCGTTTGAGAAGACTTTGGGAGCAGAACTTGGACAGCTTTTTCAGCAAGTTCATGAGGAAAAGGGTGTGACCTTCCAAATGGGCAGGAAAGTCACGCAATTAGAAGGTGCAGGCGCGGTTCAAACCGTTGTCCTCGACAATGGCGGTAGCTCCGCTGCACAGAGTGTTCGCTTGCCTGCGGATTTAGTTGTGGTTGGCATTGGTGTGCAGCCTGTGACCGATTTCATTACTGGAATTGACCTACATCCCAAAGATCAAAGTGTTCCGGTCGATGAGTATCTTTGTGCGGCAGAGGGCGTGTATGCTGCCGGAGATATTGCTCGTTATCCAGATTGGCGCACCTCAGATTCAATGCGGGTTGAACATTGGCGGATTGCAGCACAACACGGGCGGATTGCCGCTTACAACATGGCAGGAAAACCGACAAAGTTCCGAGGCGTTCCAGTGTTTTGGAGTATGCAGTTTCAGTTTCCCATTCGCTATGTCGGACACGCGACAGAATGGGATGAACTGATTGTAGATGGCGACCTAAATCAGCGAGAGTTCATCGCATTTTATGTCAAAGATAATCAGGTGTTAGCAGCAGCCAGCAGCAAGCGAGATACCGAAACTGCCGCGATCGCAGAGTTGCTGCGACTCAACCAAATGCCGACTCCCGACGAGTTACGTCAAGGACAATTTAAGCTAATATATCCTGCTCTACTGAGTAATTAGCTCGATGCTCAGACGCAGGAGTTTCGATTTGCCCCCTGATTTCTTTCAGTCTTATCTGAATTCGATTTGTCAGCATTACGCGCAATGGTGTCGGGTTTACACACTAACAGATGTTGTCGGACAGGCTTCGAGTCAAGGATCGCCCACCGTTCCAATGTGGGATTTGGGATTGAAGGTGCAGACGATCGATCGTGACAAAGACCCAAAAACTAGCGAATCGAAGACCAAACGATTCACGGTGTTAGAAGGATTTCGCAAATATGCAGCCGATCACGTCTTATTAGTGGGGCAACCGGGTTCAGGAAAATCGACCGCGTTGGTGCGGTTACTGATCGAAGAAGCACAGAAAGCACAGCAGGATTCATCAGCGCTGATTCCCGTTCTGGTGGAGTTGAGGTATTACCAAGATTCGGTGCTGGAGTTAATGCGATCGTTCTTCAAAACTCATAATCTGTTGCTCGACCTCTCTACGATCGAAACTCTATTATTTGAAAGACGATTTCTGCTGCTGATAGATGGGCTGAATGAGTTGCCGTCAGAAGAGGCACGATCGCAACTTTCAGCACTTCGGCGCGACGATCGAAAAGTACCTATGATTTCCACCACGCGAGATTTGGGAGTCGGCGGCAATTTGAATCTGACCCGCAAGCTAGAAATGCAGCCGCTGACTGAAAAGCAGATGCAGGAGTTTGTACAATCGTACCTTCCCACTCGAGATACCTTGCTGCGACAGTTGGGCGATCGCCTGCGGGAGCTTGGTCAGACCCCGTTGCTACTGTTGATGTTGTGTTCAGTCTTTGCAAACAACCAAACCCGAGTGCCACCTGATTTGGGTTCTGTGTTTCGGGAGTTTACGCAAATCCACTATTGCAAGCTAAAAGAGGATGCGCCTGTCGCAGAGGGTTCGCGCGAGTATTGGGCAGAAATGCTGCAAGTGCTGGCATGGAAAATGACTCAGAGAAAGTCAGCAACAGAATTGCAGGTGGAGATCGAGATGGTGCGATCGTTAGAGCTTTCGCAGATGGTTGAGATTCATTTGTTGGGGGTGGGGCGATCTGAAAATCAATGAAGCAGTTCAAAATCATTATCGAAAAACATCCTGATGGATACGTCGCTTACCCGATCGGGGTCGTTGGTGCGATCGTCGGGCAAGGTGACACCAACGAAGAAGCCTTATCTGATGTGAAATCTGCGATCGCCACCTACATCGAAGTTTTTGGCAAAGAAATCCTAGAAGACACCTCACCTGTAGAGATTTTCATTGACGAAGCAGCGATCGCGGTCTGATGGTCAAGTTTCCAGTTGATGCTCCCAGAAATCGAGTCACCAAAACCTTTGAGTCAATGGGCTTCCGAATCGTTCGTGGACGAGAACACACGCCCATCTGCAAAAAATTGTATCTTTGCAGTCAACCCTTATGATGGCAACTGGACTTATTGGAGTCAACGAAGAGGAAATTACCCCGGAACGTCTCAAATGATGGCATTAGCTCTCAAAAGACAGAAAGGGAAATGTCCTGAATGTGGATTACACTTTCACCCGGAAGATCAAATAGAAATTCATCACCTGGATGGAAACTATAGGAATAACCGGAAGGAAAATTTGACCGCTACCCATCGTCACTGCCACGACCGGATACACGGTGGATTAAGCATTCTTTCACAACAATTAAGTACCCATGCCAAGGGTCAACTCGGAGAGGAGCCGGATGAAAGAAAACTTTCACGTCCGGTTTTGAAGCCAAGCCGGGAGGGCGATCTCCCGGCTTAGGTTAGCGGCTTTACGCATCACGACTTGTAAAAAAATCGATTAATCTACCGATTTCAGCCTGAAATTCTTAAACTGATAGAGAGCTTAGTTTTTTACACGGCTTAAGATTAGAAGGCTCTGGTTAATTTAGTAGGTTTCTTTCTACGATCGGCGGTGTGGGCTAACGTATAGGTAGCACACCCTTTTGTATACACATCAAGAGGAAAGACAGAATTATGGGATTATTTGACAGAATCAGCCGCGTGGTTAGATCGAATGTCAACGATATGGTGAGCAAGGCTGAAGACCCAGAAAAGATTCTGGAACAAGCTGTCATCGATATGCAGGAGGATCTGGTGCAGTTGCGTCAGGCAGTTGCTAGCGCGATCGCGAGTCAAAAACGCAGTGAGCAGCAATATAACCAGGCGCAAACGCAGTCGAATAATTGGCAGCAAAAAGCCCAGCTTGCGCTGCAAAAAGGCGACGAAAATCTTGCCCGCGAAGCCCTGCTCCGCAAAAAAACTCACGCTGACACGGCAACGACTCTCAGGACTCAACTCGATCAGCAAGTCACCCAGGTTGACACGCTCAAGCGCAGTTTAATCGCTCTAGAAGGCAAAATCTCTGAAGCGAAAACCAAGAAAGATATGCTGCGGGCACGGGCCAGTGCTGCCAAAGCTCAAGAGCAATTGCAGAACACCGTCGGAAATCTGGGCACAAGCAGCGCAATGGCAGCCTTTGAGCGGATGGAAGAAAAAGTCTTGACCCTAGAAGCGCGATCGCAAGCGGCGGCTGAGCTGGCAGGTGCCGATTTAGAAAGCCAATTCGCAAGGCTAGAGTCGGGAGATGTTGACCTCGAACTCGAAGCCATGAAGGCGCAAATGCTGGCTCCGGGCACGCCTCAAAATCAGGCTCAGTTGCCCGGAACTGCACCCGCTGAGACGACTCCTCAACCCAAGACAGCCGCGTCTCCTCAAGATCAGCAAGTCGTTGACGCAGAGTTAGAAGACCTGAAAAAGCAACTCGATCAGCTTTAAGATTGCTGCGATTTACCTCTAGAACTCCGACTTCTCAAAGAAGTTGGAGTTCTTTGGTTTTAAGGTTTCTTGCAAAAGCCGCCAGCATCGGAGAGCTAAGGCTTTAGAATTATGAACGGATGTTAATAACAGTGATGCCGATATGAGTAGCGTTCGGGTAATTGGGGATAACGAATTTGAGACAGAAGTCTTGAAAGCCGATCAGCCCGTGCTGGTTTACTTTTGGGCTTCGTGGTGTGGCCCTTGTCGGTTGACGGCTCCTTTAGTTGAAAGCATTGCATCTAGCTATGGCGATCGCTTAAAGGTGATCAAGATGGAAGTCGATCCAAACCCTCAAAGTGTCTCTCAGTGCAAAATAGAAGGTGTTCCCGCGTTTAGATTTTTTGAAAGCGGCGAAGTGAAAAAAGCCAGCGAGGGCGCAATCACCAAACAAAAACTAGAGGATTTTGTGCTGTCTCAGCTTTCGGCGTAGGTTACATTCACTTAAAGCGATACACTTTAAACCTGACTTCTGTCGTCTCAATGCTGATCCGCGATCGCAAAGGCGTATGCAATTTGCCACCCGTTTAGAACCGCTACAAGTCAACGTCTTTGCTGACATGGATCGGGCAAAAACCAAAGCCAAAGCAGCCGGACGTGATGTCATTGATCTGTCACTGGGATCATCTGATTTACCCACTCAGCCCCATGTGCTGGAGGAGATCGAGCGATCGCTTCATGATCCCAGCACGCATGGCTATCTTTTGTTTCACGGCACTCAGGCATTTCGTCAAGCGGCTGCTAATTGGTACACCCAAAAATTCGGCGCTGCGATCGATCCAGAGACGGAGGTATTGCCCCTGATCGGCTCTCAAGAAGGCACTGCCCATTTGCCACTCGCAATCTTGAATCCAGGTGATTTTGCGCTGCTGCTCGATCCGGGTTATCCATCTCATGCGGGTGGGGTTCATCTGGCAAGCGGTCAAATTTACCCGATGCCGATCACCGCCGAAAATGGGTTTCTGCCAGTTTTACAAAACATTCCGCCTCACGTTTTGGCACAGTCGCGAATGATGGTGTTGAGTTATCCCCACAATCCGACGACAGCGATCGCGCCGCTCTCTTTTTTCAAAGAAGCCGTCGCATTCTGTCAGCATCACGATCTAGTTTTGGTGCATGACTTCCCGTATGTGGATTTGGTGTTTAGCGAGACGATCGTGCCCTCGATTTTGCAAGCTGACCCTGATAAAAGCGTCTCGATCGAGTTCTTCACGCTCTCCAAGTCCTACAACATGGGTGGCTTTCGGGTGGGTTATGCGATCGGCAATGCGAAATTGATTCGAGCACTCAGGTACGTCAAAGCCGCCGTAGATTTCAATCAATATCAAGGCATCTTAAACGGAGCGATCGCGGCTCTCACAGGTTCTCAAACTGGCACTCAAGAGGCGATTGCAACGTTTCGTCAGCGTCGAGATGTCTTTGTCGGAGCGCTCGATCGCATCGGATGGAAAGTTCCCACTCCTCAAACCGCACTATACGTCTGGGCAAAACTACCAAAACCCTGGAGCGCAAATTCGATCAAATTCTGCATAGATCTCGTAGAAGCAACTGGGGTTGCCGTCTCACCTGGTGCAGGATTTGGTAAATCGGGTGAAGGATATGTGCGATTTGCGCTGGTTCATCCATCAGAAATTTTAGAAACTGCGGTCGATCGCATGGCTCAATTCCTCTGATCGATGCACTCGTGAAATCGCCCTCAGAAAAGCTTCACACAGCCTTGATAGTAGCCGAGAAAGCTTAATCAGAACTTTGCCAAAGTCCAGTAGACTTTTTTGTAAATTGGGCAGGATAGAGTAGCCAGATATACACAGCTTCCAAAACGATTTCTGGACTGGGACTGCTCAGAGTTGCCCCTGCATTTAACTTCACAAAAACGGCGCGATATGGCAAAAAAACTTTCTCGATTTGCGATTACAAGCGCGATCGTAACGGCAAGTGCAATTATGGGCACTCCAGCCTTTGCAGGCACACTATCGGGCGCAACGATCGGCGGCACTCAGCCAACCGACTATCTGATCTACGATGCCAACAACACCAACACGTTTGAGGTTGCTAAAACTCCAGCAAACCTGGCGAAGGTTTTGGGTGGCAATAGCACCAGCCCGACGGGTAACGTTGAACTCGCCGCCAGCAGTGAAAAACCTGGCTTCAATTTCACCAAAAACACCAGTCTGACAGGAACCATTGGCGGCAAAGCCATCACCATCAGCAGCCTCACTAAAGATGATTGGAACAGTGCCTATAATGGCACCACGTTTGGTCAATCTTGGTTTAATCAAGCAATGACTCAAAACGGGTTTGGTAGCTTGGCGGGCACCAGTGATGGGGTGCAGGTGTTCAATATCTTCAAAACCTATGGTGGCTTTGAACGGTTTAGTGACCCCAACATTTCCTATCTAAATCAGAACGACACGACGGGTGAGATTCAAGTCGGCTTGGCAGGTCACCTAAATGCCAATTCTCTCATCACAAAATCACTCGATGCCTATCTCGCGGGCTTGACTGGAAACTCAGCAGCAACTCAACAGAGCAAAGTCAAGATTACTGGGTTAAAAAACCAGTTAGGAGCCAGCACCATTCAAGCCAGCGAGGTCTTTAAGTATACCTACAATGGGGTCACTGATTACGGCTACGGCTTTTCTGCAACGAAATCTAATCTAGTTGAGAAGAGTGATGGCATCTCTCATAGTGGAAACTACGAAATCAAGATCAAAGGGGTTGCCCCGCCAAAGCATGTTCCTGAGCCGTCCACTTTGATGGGCTTAGTGGGGTTGGGCAGCTTGCTTGCGTTCAAGCGCCGTCTGCTCAGAAAAGCGTAAAGCTTTCAGATTCATTCACAAAATGCGAAACGGGAGCGAATAGCTCCCTTTTTTTGTGCGCTGAAGGTAGACCGCTCGTTGCTCTCAAAGGTGAGTGGGGAACACTGCGATCGGGAATTCTAAGTATGCACATCAAAGCCCATTGCCTATCCAAAATCGCTATTAGCGCAGACTTGCCGCCTTTCCTAAATAGTCCCGCGAAACAGTCACGAAAGCCGATATTGTGATTGACGATCGAACACTACCTGGAGCGAAGCTACCGCATCCTGACAGGGCAACAGAAACCAAAACAAAAGTCGAAGCGACGGGACATGAATCGAGTCATATTTGGACTCCCCATTTAGACCCGAACAACACGTCTAGAACATTACTCTTGAAGCTTACTTTGCCGTCGATCGCAGTTTCAACACTTTCACTGTATTTTAGCCAAAAGTTTGGTTGTGATCGTACCGATTCTGGTCGAAAATAGTAGGTTCTTGCAGCTTTTTTCAAAAGTTTGAAGCTACCGCATCGTGCGTGGAACCCATTGCTGGAAGCTCTCTAAGTGGTTCCAATACGCTAAATATCCGGTGAATGCCCAGATCAGTGCTGCTGCAACTAATACGATCGCGCCAACGAGTCGCCAAGTGCGATTCTCTCGAAACAACAGTAATGTTGGTAATGCACAAACGCCACCGATTCCGGTCAAGATAAAGCCAATGCTAGAGACTAAGGGTTGGTTAGTCAGTCCTAGATTTAGTATGCGGATGCCGACAACGATCGCGACTAAGCCCGCAAAAAAACTATAGAGGGCTAAGGCGATCAGATCCCAACCTTGAGCGATCGCAACAGCGGTGCCAACAAAGAGAATGCCAAATAAAACACTCGTTTCACCAAACGCAATATTGAAGCTGCCTGGGACGGGCCAAGTCAACATCATGTGTAACCCTGTGGTTAACGCGATCGCACCTGAAATCCCAAAACCAGGAATCCAGCGTTTCTGATGAGCATCTTCTAACCCAGCATAAACATAATACGCTAGTAAACAGAGTCCCGCGACCATGTTAATCAGCATGAGTGTGATGTAGTCGATAAACATAGTAACTTCCCTGAAAAGACTTGGATAGATGGGATGACTTCAGAGAGATAAAAAATCTAGAACTCGGTGTTGGAGTCTCAAACATTGCTAAAAGAGTTATGTTAAAGATTGAATTGTTTGAGTTCACCCTGCGTCTACCTTTAGGTCAATAATAGTTAGCAGTTAATTACTTTTCTGGTTTATACAAACAATGGTTGCAGAGTATGGAAAAAGCGCATTTGATGCAGGAAGCTGCTGTGAGGCGACGAGAATCCTATTTGAGCAAAGAAGGCTCTGAAAAAGGAACCACTTCGTATTAGACTTCCTGCATCAATACTCCGCCCTCATCCTAGCCCTCTCCCCAAAAAGAGGGAACAGGAGAGTTCTGGTTCCCTTCTCGCCAAGGAGAAGGGTTAGCACATTTCTAATTCACGCCGCGAAGCTTGCGCGTATTGTCCACCAGACTTTGGGTAAAGAGATCGAACCGTTCAGCAAGTTTGTTGTCTAAGAGTTTGCCGTCTTCATCAAAGGCTTTCCACGCCTGCGCGATGCCGACTTGTTCAGGAATCACCCACGCATTCACCCACCGCATAATTAAGCGCAAATCGTTGAGGGCGTTGCTGTTTGCCTGTCCGCCCAAGACGCTGATTAGCCCGGTGACTTTCCCTGCCATTTCTTCAAAGCCCATTAAATCTAGAGCGTTTTTTAGCACTCCACTGACGCTGCCGTGATATTCGGGGCTTGCTAGCACGATCGCGTCCGCCTTTTTGACGGCATCTTGCAACCGCTTGACATCAGGGTAGTCAGAATAGTCATCTCCTCCATCGCAGAATGGGAGATCCATTGTTCGCAAATCAAGCAGTGTGACCTCAGCGCCCAAGGCAGCCAGGCGATCAACGGCTTGCTGAAGTGCCAGATAGGTGGAGGAACCCGATCGTAAGCTTCCCCCAATTGCAACGACTTTCACCATTCTGAATGTTCCTCTTTGTGATTAAAAAGTTTTCTGAAGAGACTCACGCTTTAGTTTGCAAAAATTAGAGCAAAGTTGTCTACGTTAATAGAGATGAACTCACGACAAGACTAAAACGAAGTCGTTATGACTACATACAGTCTAACTGTTAAATGAAGAAAGTGTCAAAGATTTTGTGAGCAGTTAAAAGGTGAAGCTGAGTCGCAGCGATCGAGTCATACTCTAGCGACGAATTTCACGTCAATCATCCTGTGGTAGTCTTAGCAACACATTTGTTGCTTCCTGCTGCTAATGGGCAGACCGATTTTTATGAACATTCGCGCCGTTTCTTTGGCGATCGCTCACCGTTTTCGATCAGCAGAACTTTGGCTGGTGCTGAGTTTAGCGTTTGCCGCTCTCTATGGCGGGTTGGCCTTGCAGGAAGCATTTTCTAGCGAATATGTGATTCAGGACGATGCGCGAGTCTATCTAATTTGGATGCAGCGGTTTCTCGATCCGCAACTCTTTCCGCAAGATTTGATGGCAGATTATTTTCAGTCTGTCACTCCTTGGGGGCTAGGAACGCTCTATCGCATGATGGCAATGGGGATTTCTCCCTTGGTGTTCAGCAAGCTGCTGCCGTTGGTTCTCAGTCTGCTTGTAGGCTGGTATGGATATCGGTTAACAGTGCAGTTGTTTCCGATTCCGATCGCAGGTTTTTTTAGCAGTGTGATTTTGCTGCAAAGCTGTTGGCAGCGAGATGATCTTGCCTCTGCATCTCCCCGATCGTTTTGGGAATTATTGCTGATTGCTTTTCTCTATTACCTAGCGCGACAGGCTTGGATTCTCTTAGCGATTACAGTATTGGTGATGAGCCTATTCTGCCCTCTGTCAGCCGTGTTGATCGCTTTGTTTATCAGTTTGCGTTGTCTGTGGTTTGTTGGAAGTTCTATTCGAGCTAATCGAGTGAGAAGCCTAAAGCGTTCTTCACTGCGATCGTGGATTGCAGCCGACTGGTTTCCAAAACCACTGCGCTTAGAATTAGGGATTTTAGTTTTAACGATCGCGGCACTGCTTCCTTATGTGTTGAGTCAGTCAGAGTTCGCGCCCACGGTAACAGCGGCTCAAGCCCGCACCATGCCTGAGTTTTTGCCGGGAGGACGATTGCCCTTTTTCTTTCCCAGTTTTTTTGGATTTTGGTTAGATGGCACTGATAGCGGAATTCAGATTACCGCGAATCCACCTTTGATCACGATCGGGTTATTGTTGCCGTGGCTGCTCAAGTTTCGCCCCCAGATTCCGCTTTTAAAGCAACTGCGATCGGAATGGAAACTCCTACCGCAGTTGGCGCTATCGGGCGTAGTAGGATTCTTGATCGCTCACATAATGTTTGCCAAACTCCACTTTCCGAGTCGCTACACAACTCATAGTTGGCGGGTCGCAATGGCAATATCAGCAGGCATCGTCTTGGCGATCGGGCTAAATTCGCTGCTTAATTGGGCACGGCAAGCCCGATCTTCTGTTCGCAATCTGCTGGTGCATGGCATGGTTGGAGTATGGATAGTGGCAGCCGCGCTATATCCTCATCTGGTGTGGAAGGAGTTTCCCAAAATGGGTTATGTCACGGGCGGAAACCCTGCGCTCTACCGATTTTTGCAAGCTAGCCCAAAGTCCAGCTTGACGGCTTATTTAGGGCTAGACGGCAGTAACTTGCCGATGTTTGGTCAACGGTCTACGCTCACTGCTCAAGAATATGCAGTGCCGTTTCATCTGGGCTACTATAATCAGATTCGTCAGCGAACGATCGAGCTTTTAAAGGCTCAATACAGCCCTGATCTGGCGCTTGCAAAACGACTAATCCAGCAATACCGCATTAACTATTGGCTAATTGATCAAGCTGCATTTAAACCTGAATATCTCCGAAGTTATCGCTGGTTTCGACTATTTGAACCTGAAACCGGACGTGCGATCGCCTATTTAAAAGCTGGTAAGTTAGGGGCGATCGCTCAAGTCATGCCTCAATGTCGCCTCACCACAGCAGGCGGAGTCACGATATTAGATGGACAGTGCATTCTCAAACAAAAGCAGATTAGTGCTGCACCCACTGACGCAGTTTAGACGGCAACTCTTTTCTCGATCGACCCACCGGATCAATGCAAACATGACGAGTCGAGGCTCGACTTGCGGGACGATCGAAATCAGCTAACCCAATTTCATAAATAATCTCAAACTCACTGTCATTAATCGGGTGAGGACTGATTTGCACCGATAAGCGATCGCCACAGTGTAAAGGGCGAAAAAAATCAACATCCGCATGAACAATGGGAACGGCAACATCAGAATCTCGAAAGAATGATTTCAGATCAATGCCTGCGGCGATCAAAATTTCTTCGTAAGCTTCATGGCAAATCTTGAGAATATTGGCAAAATAAACAACGCCAGCCGCATCAGTATCTTCAAAACGCACCGTTCGTTGATAGATAAAAGTCATTGATTTGATGGCTCAAATAGGGCTAAATCAGCTTGCAGAAAATCAATAAACTGCCGTGCAGTTCTGCCCGATCGCCCGTTATGTCGAGTTGCCCACTGCAAAGCACGATACTCCAAATCCTGCGGCTCTAGCGTGATTTTTGCCCGTTGTGCGAGGTGATCAATCATCTTTAAATAAGTGGTTTGATCCGCAGGTTCAAAGGTGAGCGTTAAGCCAAAGCGATCGCTAAACGATAATTTTTCTTGCACAGTGTCCCAGTGATGAACTTCGTCAGCATCTTTGGGGCGAGGACGATCGTCAAAAAACTCGCGAACTAAATGCCGTCGATTTGAGGTGGCATAAACTACGACATTTTGAGGACGAGCCGTGAGATTACCTTCCAGCACAACTTTTAGCGCTTTATAAGCATCATCGTCTTCTTCAAACGATAAATCATCGACAAAAATAATAAATTTCTGAGGTAAATTCCGCAATGGCTCAACGATTTCGGGCAGATCTTTGAGTTCAGATTTGCCGACTTCAATCAGACGAAGCTGACGATCGTCATACTCTCGCAGCAGCGACTTCACGAGAGACGACTTCCCCGATCCCCGGCTGCCATAAAGCAAAACGTGCAGAGCCGCATGACCAGACAGCAGAAACGCTGTGTTTTTGAGCAGCATTTCACGCTGACTTTCATAGCCAATCAAATCAGATGCTCGGAGCGAATCGGGATGAGCGATCGCGTTCAGTTGCCCATTTTGCCAACGAAATGCCCGATATTCTGCAAAAATTCCCGTCCCAAACTCGCGGTAGTAGGCAGATAACGCTTCTAAAGCTTCCGCCCAATCTGGCATCGTTCCTAGCTTAGTCTTTAGCTGTGAGGCGATCTTTTCTGAGTCACTCACCGTCATTTTTTGGGATAACTCATCTGACCAAGCAGTTAAATTTTCAGATGAAGTTTGTTGGGTAACCCACTCACAGATTTGCTCACTCCCACAGCCATAGAGACTCTGTAATATCTGTAGGTCGCGCTTTACTGCTTTGATCAAGGCAGACGGGAGATCGTCAGCTTTTTGGACGTGACGAGAAAAAGCATTTTCTGCGGTCAGAAGCCGATCGAGCACATATTCCTGCCAGCCTTGATTGCGTTCAGCCAGTGCCGTAAACCAAGTTCCATAAGCCTGTAGCGCAGCGGAACTGTCTGCACGGGTGAGCGACTGCAACAACTCTAAAAAGGCTTGCCCCACCCGATCGCTTAAAATCTCTCGATATACCAGCAATGAGAGTAGATTCTGATGCAGGGTTTGAGGTGCGCTGACTGGAGTATTCATAAACTCAACCACGCCAACACGACTTTAGGTGCAGGCAGAATAATCAGCAGCACTAGAGCCAGCGCTAACAGCCCAATCACATCGCGGACGTTGTTTAACTCAGTGACATCGTTCAGCGCAGGCTCATCAGTGGCAGGAAGCAGCAATAGCAAAATTGCCCACAGCAGCAAATGTTGTTGGGCAAATGAGAGAACCAGCAGCAGCAATCGAGAAATTTGTCCGATCGCGGCTCCGGTGCGCTGCCCAAACATGGCATGCACCATCCGTCCACCGTCTAGCTGTCCGACGGGCATCAAGTTAAAGGCACTAAACAGCAAGCCAATCCAGCCCGCGACAGCGATCGGGTGCAGATTAATGGCCTTTTGAGCCACCAACTCGCTTCCGAGAGCTAACTTTCCTAACACTGCCAGCACCACAGAATATTTAGGATTCAGTGCCTCAAAGCTGAGTAACCCGGCTCCTGGTTTAGGCGGTAGGGCAACCACGCTGGAATGATCTAAGCCCCAAAACAGCAGGGGGATCGCGATCGCAAGTCCTGCCAATGCGCCAATCACACCCACATCAAACAGCGCTTTGCGGTGAGGAATCGGCGATCGAATCTGAATAAACGAGCCAACCGTCCCCAAGGGGATCAGCGGCAGGGGAATGACTGGAATGAAATAGGGCAGAGTCGCGGCGATGTGGTAGCGGCGAGTTGTCCAATAAGAACCCAGCGATCGTATGGCAAAAAATCCCATGATTGCCAGCGCATAGGGCAACCCTTGCACTAATACGGAGGGTTCCAAAGTAGGCTGTTTCCCGGCAATTTCTAACCCTGCCAGCGTTGTGGTAAGCAGCGTCATTGCCGCTAGACCCAGTGCAATGCCAGGACGAGTCAGCCGTTGATTTTGTCTCGCCTCTACGCTGGCTTGAGGGTTAGGCACCAGCGCAAAGAAGGGTTTATTATCGTTCAGCCCTTCTTGAAACACGACAAAGAAGCGATCGCCAAATTTTCCTTCGACGTTTTCCTGGATTGTCTTGTAGGCAACTTCTGGCACGGTGCGTAGCTGTCCCCGACAGATCACGGCTTGCGGACGATATTCAATATTTTGTAAATAATAAATTGACCAGGGAAAACAGCCTTGTAAACTGGTCTCCTCGGCTTTATTAATAGGGCGCGAAACAGGTTGCTCAACAGGTTGCTCAGATAGCGTTTCTGGGGTCGAAGATGGCGTTTGGGAAGCCGTATCGAGCGCAGAAGTCGGCGCAATTCGCCCTTTTTGAATTAAGTATAGATAAAGTGCCAAACAGCCCACAAACAGCAAAATGACCAACTCTAAGGGCATTCGTCGCTGTGTTCCAAACGCGATCGCCCAAGCGGTGAGCAAAAACGCAGGCATCATGGCAACGAGCCAGAGCACCCAAACAGGAGTGCGAGTGATTCCGGTCACTCTCTGCACAATAAAATATGTAATCAGTCCTAATACAAATAACCAGATCCAATTCATGCGCTGAATTTTAAGAATTTATGATGCAGTAGATTCCGAAACACCGTCGTAGAGCCTTGTTTAGTCGTTGAGAGATGCCCCGGTAGGATTTAAACCATAGCACTCAACCCACTGCCACCGTTTGCTAATAGATTCAATGGGTAAAGTTGCAGAAGCCTAATATTTTTTCGTTCTTTGTAGAATCCTCAACAATCTGGCAAAATCAACAGGGGCGAACCACTTAGGATCGCGTAAGGGCATGGCACTGCCGTGCCCATTATCATTGCAAGTAACCGATATTATTCAATTCGCATTCCTTACTATTAGAATTGACAGCCCATCAGTCAATATTTTTATAACACCAGTGCCTTCAGAACAATTTGCGTCTTCCTCTTCCACTCCTCTTCAGGCTAGTTCATCTCGTCAAAAGGTGTCATCTTCCAAACCGCCCCGTCTCGTTTTAAGCAGCGATGACGGCTCTTCTCCTCACTTTATTTTTGCGTTTGCGCCCAATCGAGATACGTTGGGTGGAACAGCTTATCTGATTATAGAAACAGAAGGCAATATCTTAGTAGACTGCCCTGCCTGGGATGAGGCAAACCAAACCTTTTTGCAAGCGCAGGGGGTGCGCTGGTTGGTGATGACGCATCGGGGTGGCATGGGCAAAGTTAGAGACATTCAGCAGGCATTAGGCTGTGAAGTCGTGATTCAAGAGCAAGAAGCCTACTTACTACCAGGGTTAGCGCTGACGGTCTTTCGCGAAGAATTGAGCCTCAATCACAGTCGCCTGATCTGGACTTCAGGACATTCTCCGGGTTCTGCCTGTCTCTATCACCAGGCTTGGGGGGGAGTGCTGTTTTCAGGTCGGCATCTGGTGCCCGATCGTCACGGCAACCCCGCGCCCCTCAGAACTGCCAAAACCTTTCATTGGGTTCGTCAAATTCGCAGCGTCCAAACGCTATTGGATCAATTCACACCCGACACGCTGCGGTTTCTCTGCCCAGGCGCAAGTATTGGCTTTCTGCGGGGCAAACAAACGATCGCAGACCCCTACCCCAAACTGGCTCAACTAGACCTGCAAGCCTGCCTAAAAATGCAGCCAATTCTCTAAAGCATCAGCCGTTCTAGCGCGTGCGGGTCGGGAATGCAGAGGGTGTCACGATCGCGCTCAATTAATCCTTTCTTCTCTAATTTGCTCAACACTCTGGTCACCGTTTCTCGCGCTAGACCACTCAGGCTGCTCAATTCGCGGTGAGGAAGGTTGGGAATCTCGATTCCTCTAAGGCTGCGCTTGCCCTGACCTTCGGCTAAAAACAGCAGAATATCTGACACCCGTGAGGTGCTGTCAGATTCTCGCAGTCTCAGCCGCCGATTGACCTGTCGCAGACGACGCGCCATGAGTTGAGCCAGTCTGACTCCTGCTTGTGGCTCGTGGTTGAGCAGTTGCACAAAATCTTGAGCGGGCATGTTGCCGATCGCCGTCGGAGCCAGCGTGATCACATCGGTCGATCGCGGCACTTCATCTAGGGGTGCCATCTCTCCAAACAGTTCTCCTTTGCCCAAAATGTTGAGGGTGACTTCCTTGCCGTCGAGGTTATAGGTTCTAATTTTTACCCAGCCCGTCAAAATAAAATAAACAGAGCTTCCCCAGTCATTTTCTAGAAGAATGACTTGATTTGCAGGGTGGCTTCGCATCACCACATGAGCAGTCGCTTTCTCAATTGCCGCCTCTGGCAACCCGTCAAAAAAGGGAGCAGAGGTGATCGATTCACTAGAGGAGTTGTCGGGCGAGTTATGCCAATCTTCCATTGGAACTTTAGTTTGAGGGGGGCAGGTCACACTGAAGAGCGAAATTTTAGAAAACCTAAATTCAGGGCTGTTCGTTTAGTAGAGCTTATTCCTTAAAATTAGTAGAATTACAGATCAATTAAGCGGATAGGCATGTGTAGAAGCAAGAGTTTATGGCAATTAATTTATACAGTAGTTAGTCGCTTTTATACAGTAGTTGGTAGCTTAATGACAGATGACGATTCCGTAGTTTGTTTCACGATCATCTATCTCAAAAGAGTTGAGGCAGCCGCTACTCCATTAACTAGCGTAAACCACACGACATCATAGCCTAAAGTTTTGCTGACATCCGAGGAAACCACAGTTAAACCGCTAAAATTGGACAAACTACAAAAAGCGCTCCGCTATAGTGCTGAAACATCTCAATTTAATACTGAGTTTCTGTCTGTTATCTAGTGATATTTTAGACGCTTTCCGTAACGATGAATTCTTAAAGTGATTCAGGTTTCAAGAAAGGGGTTCCTCAGTTCTGCAAAACTTTAATCAAGGACGCGATCGTGACTTCTCAGATAGATCAACTTCAGATCCTCATTGACCAAGTTGACAGCGCACTTAGCAAAGCGGTTTCTCGTCTTCCTTGGGCAGCAAGTGGGCAAATCAATCAGCAGCGTCAAGTCTTGCAACGAGTGCGTGATTATTTGATTGGGCAGCAACGATCGGCGGCAAATTTTGCTGAAACGACGCAAGAATCTGCGGCGCTAAATCAGTCAGAAGCTAATGCCCAACAAGTCATGCAGTCTATGACGCAAGAGATCACTGAGTTGCGCTCAACGCTGCTTAGACCCTTGAAATCTGAAGTGATCACTCTAACCCAGCAGCGAAATGCGCTGATGCGTCAAGTTCGGCAGCTAGAGGCTCAGATCCACAGCCACGCACTCGAACAATCCGATCCGTCTGCTCTCAAGTCTTCTCAAGTTGAGCAGTTGCAGACTGTACACGATCGCGCCGATCAAGTGTTGGGCACACTCGACGCTACCTTAAGGATCGTCTTTGATTCGCTACAGCAAGATATCGACGCTTACCAAAATTCGCTCTCTCAAGGACTCGCCAAGCTCCATGGCTTAGGGGAGCAGGGAGAAGTTATGTTTACCGAGCTAATCAGCCGTCTGGCGCAGCAATTGGGTCAAGAATCCTCCCATTTGCAGTCTCAACCTCAATTAGCGGATAGCGGGTTGCCGTTTCAATTAACTCAGAATCCCGCCCCGTTGATCGGCAATAGCGCGATCGCGGCTAGAGCTACGCATACAGCCTTTGACCCAACGACGATATCGCTTCCTTACCCTGGAACTGAAATACCGACTTCTCGCACAGAAACCCCTGAACTATTCTGCAACGAGTCTGATTCTATTCACACGCTCACCGATTTGTTAGAGCAAATAAGTCGTGGAACGCAGGAGCCTCTTAACGTCGTTTCAGTTGCGCCACCCGCGCTTACAGAAACAACCTACACGCCAGAAGAAGATCTATTGCCTATACACCCTGCTCAGAATGCAGAGCTTGGCCAGAGTGCTTTAAGTCAAGTTAGTGAGGAGTCTCAGCTAGAAAGAGAGGAGCAAGACGGGACATCTTCTGATTCGGCGGACTCTCAATCATCGTCTTCTGCCCCTCCGAGTGTGATCAAATTGTCTGGGATGGATGATCTATTTACTTAGATAAGAATCTTCAGCCTCGCAAAAAGTGAATCGACAGGGCACCCATCTAAGGAAGATTTTCTTAAGCCCTATCTGAACTTCATAAAAACTTGAGTCAGTTCAAAGATTGAGCAAATGTCGCCCCTTTTCCTACCGTCTAGGGGGTGAGGCTGAATATATTGGCAGTGAAGTCAACCTTGTAAAAATTGGCTGCTGCCCGTGATGATGTCTCCTGAAATTTCCTCTCCTTCCTACTCAATCTTGCTTGACTGCGCTCAAGAATCTGAGATTTCTGCGATCGAACTTGCGAGTCCCGTTGAATTGGAGGTTCTCCACTCTTCGGCACACAATAAGCTAAAACGACTAATTGATATTGTGGGTGCTGTAGTTGGCTTGGGCATCACTGCGATCGTGGCAGTTCCTTTAGCGATCGCCATTCAGCGTGATAATCCAGGCCCCGTTTTTTATAGCCAAACGCGCTGTGGTGTTAAAGGAAAGCCCTTCCGAATTTGGAAGTTTCGCTCAATGGTTGCCGACGCAGAACAGCGAAAGCACCTGGTCGAAAATCAGGCGAAAGGGCATATCTTTAAAAACGAAAACGATCCTCGAATCACTCGCGTCGGTGCATTTTTGCGTCGCACCAGTCTAGATGAGCTTCCTCAGTTTTGGAACGTGCTCAAAGGTGAGATGAGCTTAGTCGGAACCCGTCCTCCGACCCTAGATGAAGTCAAAAAATATCAGCCTCATCACTGGGTGCGTCTAAATGTGAAGCCAGGAATGACTGGAGAGTGGCAGGTCAATGGTCGCTCTAGCGTCATCGATTTTGAGGATGTCGTCAAACTAGATGTTGCTTATCAGCAGAAGTGGTCAATTGCCTACGACCTGAGATTGATTATTAGCACGATCGAGGTCGTGTTCAAGAAACGGGGTGCTTGCTAATCAAGCCTCACTTTATCGGGCAGCAGCTACCTAGTTAAATCTATTGTTGAAAAATAGGGATGATCCTTTTCGGATTGTCCCTATTTTCGTATGCTGAATGCGGATGCCGTTTGCTCAAGCCTATGAATTTGCCCACCTGGATCACAGTCTCCCGTCTATTGGGGGTGCCCTTTCTTTTATATGGATTGCAAGATCCCACTCCACAAACTCGCTGGATTATGGTGGGTGTCTTTTTAGTGGCATCAGGAACAGACTGGCTAGACGGATATCTAGCTCGAAGACTCAATCAGGTCACAGATTTGGGCAAGTTTCTAGATCCGCTAGTCGATAAGCTATTGGTTTTGGCTCCTCTCTTATCACTGATTGAGTTGGGACAGATTCCGGCTTGGGGAGTCTTTATGATTTTGGCGCGGGAGTTGACGATCGCGGGGTGGCGCGTTGATCCCAACCTACAAAAAGATGCGATTCAAGGGGCAAATTTTTGGGGCAAACTCAAAACCGTGAGTCAAATTGTGGCGATCGCGCTTTTAATCGCACCCCTCCCCAACTCATGGCAACTCTTCTGTCTGACTGCCTTCTGGGTCTCAGTTGCCCTAACCTGGATTTCGGGCGCAATTTATTTAGCCCCGAAGCGAACTAGTTAGAAAATTGAGCGTTCCAGAAATAATCGGCGATCGGTCGATCGGATTTGGCAGTCATCTCTTGAGGCGGATTGAGCAAAATTAGCGACTGTAAAAGCGCTCCTCGCTGGGTTCTTGGCATTCGCCGAGCCACTCGATTTGGAATTCCGTCACCATAGACGATGTGCCCTTGACCCGCCAACACTACAACATTAGTCGTTGGATTGGTGCGAAGAAATTGACTAACCCGATCTGCCATTGTTTCGTCCCAAAGAATCTGGGCTAAAAAGAAGCGATCGAACTGGCTGCTGTTGCCTTTGCCTTGATGAATTTCTTGATAAATCAGCCGCATTCTCTCTCGATAAGCGTCTGGCTCTGCCAGGATCTCAGACAATGGTGGAATAAATCTGCGATCTGCCAGAGTCAGGCTTTCTAAGCCACTCCGCGAAACTTTGCGGGTGATTTCGGTCGGTGTATTGAGGGCAATCACAGGGAGCCGATTCTTTTTAGCAAACCGCAAAATCGGAGCGTAATACTCCCACGGGAAGCCCCAGCGGGTTTCATATTCAGTCAGTTCTTTGAGTTGAGCTTCGGTGATCGTTCCAGCTAGATAGCGATCGAGCACCGACTGATAAGGGCGCTGAAACATCTCCATCGCGATCGCCAAATTGGGATTTAACCGATGAAGTGATTGAATAATTGCAAATTGAGCGCGATGGTCGTCAGCGCGATCGTGGGTTTCGCCCAAATAAACCACGTCTGCCATTGCTAGTTGCTGAAGCACATTTTGCGGGTCGTAGCTCTGTTTTTGAGGACTAGACACCGAAATTTTAGGCGGTGTGCCCAAAGCTGACTCAGGAGTTTGAGCAAACACAGGAAAGGCGCAGACCAAGATAGCACTTAGAGACCACACCCACACTCTGACGAAATAAAGCTTTGACATTTTGCGATCGGGATGCCTGTATAAATTATGGATGGTGATGGACTCCTCCTTCTGGCTCATCAACTTATCACTATTGAAGGAATCAGAGCACGGCTCGATCGACCTATCTTGAAGGTCATCAATAGAGCATTAAGGTAATCACCATGAGCCAAGAATCAAATCCTACCGCCGCGCAACCTGGCAAAGGTGCTGCCGGAGATCAGTGGGCAGTTCAGACCGCACAGCCGACTAATGTAAATCCTGCTGATGAGCGTATCCCATCTGGGGTAGATGTTGAACAAAACAAGCACCAATTGGAAGCGGCGGCTCAACAAGAAGAAGACACTGACTTAAAGACGACAGATGGATATGTGATCACTGAGTCGGGTCAGATCGATAACTTTGCAGTGGAACCCCCAATGTATTACGAGAAGGATGGACAGCGGGTCGAGATCAAAGAATAATCTAGGAGATCTCCAGAAGAGAAAATTTCTAAGGAATGCGGATTGAGTAAGGACTGGATTTACCCTCACCCCAACCCTCTCCCCAAGGATAGGGAGCAAGAGTCTAGAGGCTCCTGCTCTCCTTGAGAAGACGGGCTAGGCGAGGGCTTTGCCCCACTTCGTGAGGGTGGCAGACAGCTAAAACAAGGTTTCAAAAAGACCAGGAGCGTGCCAGAGAAGATAAGCGATCATGGCACAGACGATCGTAATCAGCAACGTCACCCCATACGCGATGCACATCAATAAGCCGTCTGACTCTAACATCGCAACGACTAATAACAAAATCCCGATGGTGGGGAATGGATTGG
Organism: Phormidesmis priestleyi ULC007; assembly: GCF_003003695.1. Classification (NCBI taxonomy): domain Bacteria; kingdom Bacillati; phylum Cyanobacteriota; class Cyanophyceae; order Leptolyngbyales; family Leptolyngbyaceae; genus Phormidesmis; species Phormidesmis priestleyi. The sequence continues at coordinate 110,814 of NZ_PVWG01000007.1, read as the reverse complement.
TAAACGGAATCGGCGCAATTAGCAAAATCGCTAACCACGTAATACACAACCCATTAAATTGCCAGATATAAGGGTTTGAAGCAACGCGAGTCAGACGCGGACGAGTGATTTTTTCAAGAATTTTAGTCACCCGTTTGACATTTTGCAACAGTTGTTTGGCAAACGCTTGAGGAAACTGAAATCGAGCCACTTTTTTAGGGAGCCACGGCGATCGCCGCCCTAATGCCATTTGCATTCCCAATAAAACGCAGCCTGCGCCAGGAATGCCCGTCAGTCCAGGTGGCACGGGAAACAAAAAAGGCAGCACCAGCAACCCAATCACCAAACTAAAGCCCCGTTCTGAAGTCTCTGACAAAATCGCACCCAGGGTCAACGGTTGCTCAGAGATGCGTTTTAGCAAAGATTCGATATCTTGGGAGAAGCGCAGGTGCATGATGGGGAAACCGGGATCAGGAGGAGTTAGCAACTATCGTAGCTTTTACGTTTGAGACCCTAGAAATTCTTCACCTTTCAGAGTCATTTTTCCGGCTTCCCCGAATCTTCGATCGCTGCTTAGTCTTCTCCACCAAAGTGAGCATCGAGAAAATTGAGCGCGTGATTTCGCAACTCATAATAGTCAGGAGACTGACGGAGTTGGGCCCGATCGCGCGGGTGTGGAAACGGCACGTCTAAGATTTCACCGATCGTGGCGGCGGGCCCGTTGGTCATTAAAACGATGCGATCGGACATATAGATTGCTTCGTCTACATCGTGAGTAATCATCATCACAGCTTGACGATGGCTCTCCCAAATCTCTAAAACTTGACGCTGAAGCTTGCCGCGAGTCAGAGCATCTAAGGCTCCAAAAGGTTCGTCCATCAGCAGCATTTTGGGGCGGATTGATAACGCACGAGCGATGCCGACGCGCTGTTTCATCCCGCCCGAAATTTCATCGGGATATTTGTCTGCGGCGGCGGTTAAATTCACCATTGCAATGTGTTCGTTGACGAGTTCTTTTTTCTCGACGGGCGAGAGATGGGTCAGCACTTCGTCTACGGCGAGTCGAATGTTTTGCCGCACCGTTAGCCAGGGCAGCAGCGAATATTGTTGAAACACCATCATCCGATCGCAGCCAGGTTTGCGAATTTCTTGGCCTTGTAGTCGGACAGAACCAGAGGTGGCTTTTTCTAACCCTGCCACAATTCTCAGCAAGGTAGACTTTCCGCAACCAGAGTGACCGATGACTGAGATATATTCAGTTTCGGCGATCGTTAAATCAATGCCTTTCAGCACCAGCGACTCTCGACCATTTTCAGCTTTAAACGATTTGTGCAGGTTCTCAACCTTCAGAAATTCAGACTGATTAAAGTGAGAATGTGACACGTTCATAGCGGTTGATTCAATCATGACAAAACTCCCAAACTAAGGTTAAGACAAATAGAATTGAGTGGGTCGATCGGCACGAATTTCAAAGCTGTTGAGATAGCCCACTGGATCGCTGGGATCAAATGCCTTTTTGTCGATAAACACGTCAGCAGGTTCGACTTTAAAATCGTCGGCAGGACAAGCGATGCCCAGATCTGCGGCAACGTCTCGGTAGAGGTCAGTTTTCCAGGCTTTTTGGGCAATCTCTTCGGCGTTTTTAGGAATCTCTTTAATCTGTCCCCAACGAGCCGCTTGCGTCATCAACCAAACGCTGTGAGATCGCCACATAAAGGTCGAATGAGCATTTGCCACTTCGGGAATATTGGGCGGAATGTCAAAAAATATCGTCGTGTCAGCCGCTTGTACTGTGCGATCTTTGCCGTCGAACCCGCCGTAATTGTAGTCACCGACGATCGCGGGTCGTGTCAGTTTGGGTTTGGCTCCGGTAAACGATCGGGTAGAAATAATCCGGGTGACTTCCTCACGGTTTTGCGGATCACTGCAATAGCGACAGGCTTCGATCATGGCTTTGAGCAGCGATCGATACGTTTTAGGATTCTGATCAATAAATGACTGCATCACGCCGAGGAGTCGATCGGGGTGCCCTGCCCAGATCTCTTTGCCCTGAGCAAAGGTGAACCCGACTCCTTCATTGCCTGTGATGGCTCGTGTGTTCCAGGGTTCAGCGACCATGTATGCCTGCATCGCCCCGATTCGCACGTTGACCAGCATCTGAGGCGGCGGAACGATAATCACCCGAAATTCTTTGAGCGGATCGACCCCCGTTGCCGCAACCAGATAGCGAACAAAATATTCGTAAATAGCAGAACTCAGCACCACTGCCCAGACTCGTTTTTCAGGCGGCAGATTGTCAAAATAGCGGCGAAAGTCTTGCCCAAACGCCGCTAAGTCACCGTTATATTCAAACCAGGGGCGCAGTCCAGCATCCCACATGGCTTTGTTCATGGTCATCGCGTTGCCGTGGCGGTGGATGGTCATCGCTGCACAAAGAGGCGCGTGACGTGCGCCTTCTGCCCCCATACGGGCGTTGGTAACGGCTCCTGAGACGACCGGGGAGGCATCTAATCGCCCAAAGATGATGCCGTCGCGAGAAGTTGCCCAGCTTGCCTCGCGGCTGAGGCTCACGGTTAGCCCATATTTACGAAAGAAGCCTTTTTCCCAAGCAACGGCAAACGGGGCACAGTCGTTGACGGGCACATAACCGATCGTCAGATTTGGCTTTTCTAAACTCTCTGGCTTGACAACCTGCGCGATCGCCATCGCTGATTCCGAGAGGTATTGAGGTGCTCGATTGGCATTAATTGCACAAGAGGAAAGCGCAAACCCTCCGGCACTTCCTCCCATTTGCTGGAGAAATTTTCGGCGCGTCCAGATATTTGTCATAGTGGTTGGGAGAATGATTGCTAGATTGATCGCCGTCTGCGAGTTACGATCGTTTCTAATTGCCCGATCGCAAAGTCTAAAAACAGTCCGGTTAACCCGATCACAAACACGGCTAAAAAGACAGAACTCAGATTTAAGCGGCTCCACTCATCCCAAACAAAAAAGCCGATACCCACGCCTCCGGTCAGCATTTCTACGGCAACGATCACAAGCCATGCAACGCCTAAACTAATTCGCAATCCGGTAAAAATATAGGGCAGACTCGCTGGGAGAATTATTTTGATCATCTGCCTCCAACGAGGCATTCCTAACATTTGCGACACTTCAAGATAATCTTTGGGAACACTGGAAACGCCTAACGCAGTATTAATAATGGTTGCCCAAAGTGACGTAATGAAGATCACAAAAATAGCAGAGGGATCAGCCAGATTAAAGATGGCCAGCGAAATTGGCAGCCACGCTAACGGTGATACGGGCTTAAAAATCTGAATCACTGGATTTAACGCCATCATCGCTTTTTTAGACATCCCAATTAAGAACCCGATCGGAATAGCAACCAGTGCGCCGAGTGAAAACCCAATTAATACGCGACGTAAACTTGCCAGCAGTAGCCAACCAATGCCTAAATCACCGGGGCCTCGACGATAAAACGGATGCAGAATGAAGTCTAAATTTGCGATCAACGCTTCGGGTGGGGTGGGCATCACGTCATGGTTAAAGCTTGCCACCACCCACCAGACTGCAATCACCCCTAAAAAGCCCAAAATCGGCAGGACAACAGCATCCCGTGAGATCACAGGACGCATCTTTTGCCAAGTCGTCTGACCTGCGATCGCCAAAATCGCAGCCAAGTTTAGCTGAAGAATCATATCAATGCCCCAAACAACTGAGTGAAACGGGAAGAGGCACTGATGAGTCTAAAGCACTAAAATGCTGACTCTTCAGCCCTCTCTCAATGCTGACGGAGTTAGCTGACGGGCGAGGGCTGAGAGATGCCCCTCTTCGGGTTGTTCAAATCGTTGAATTCACGAAGATAAGCCCCAATAATTTGGTTCCTCCGCTTCAGGAGTCTGAGTGGAGTTAACCACCCAAATTGCTGAATTAAGCTGACTTACTGATCTGACTTTTTACAAAATGTAGCACTGAATAAAGCGATCGACAATCTTTCTTCCGATCGAGCCGATTTCCGATCGCACTCACGCAATTTTATGGATGGTTAACCTCAGTTTCACTCAATAGATAAGTCGGCAATCCATCAATGCTGACTTGATTTTTTTCTTGCCAATATTGCTTGAGTCCGTCTTCACCTTTCTTTTCAGCCCAACGAATCATCGTTTCTCGTTCTCCTTGATACTCATAAAGTGGCACGCCATGACCGCAAGAAGTCTGTGCCGACTCAATCCTTAACTTGATGATTTGCCGTGCGCCTGGAGTCGGGAGAAACCAGCGATCGAGCCTTCCCCATTCAGCATCTCTCGGACGAATCACAGTGCCCTGCCCATAGAGACGCAAAATCAAAGGCTGTTGCGTGAAACTGCAAAACATGATCGTCATCCGGCCATTTTCGATCAGATGGGCGCTGGTTTCGTTGCCGCTTCCAGTTAGGTCGAGATAGGCGACGGTGTGAGAGTCGAGACAGCGAAAGGTATCGATGCCTTTAGGTGAAAGGTTTACACGCCCATGAATTGGAGCAGATGCTGTAAAAAACATCTGCTGTTCAGCGATAAATTTTTGAAGCGGTTCGGTGAGTTCGGTATAAAACTTTGCCACAGCTATGGAAAATGAGAGGGTAGATCGATCAGACAAGTGAGTGAAGTTAAAACATTTAATTTCGCTCACTTACCCAATCTACCTTCAACTCTCCGTTACTTGATGTCCTGTTGCCGTGATCAATTGCTTAAAGGTTTCTTCAGAGGCCTTTGCTTCGATCGTCACCGTTTTGTTAGCAACATCAATATCGACTTTGGCATCCGGTTCAGTCGTCAAAATAGTTTCTTTAATTTCTTTTGCAATAGCAGGATTATCAAGGGTTGGAATATGTAGTTTTAACGCCATTAGACTTACCGTAAATAATCTTCTATTGTGAGTCCTCTTGCTAAATTTGATGCCCCGTCTTGAGATAGATTTCCGATCGTAAACTTTTCCGGATGGGGAATTCATAGGGTTGTAGTAAGCAAATCATCAATATTTGATGAGAAACCGCATAAACAACCACACTGAAACCTACTTTAAAGACAGTGCAGTCAGGAGAGATTAATCATGAATATGAGGTCGCTCAGTCGTAGCGTAATCATGGGTAGCCTGTTAGGGGTTGTGTGGATGATGCCCGCCTCAGCCCAACAAGCCATGCTGACCCGTGGCGAAGTCTACAAGCTGATCAACAATGTGCAACTGCTGCTCAACAATCGATCGCCCCGTGCTGCGAGAGTTTCAGATGTGATGGTGCCGCAAGATGCGCTTCGCACGGCGAGTCGATCGAAAGCCGAATTGCTGTTTAACGAAGGCTCTCTGGCTCGAATCGGCTCAAACGCAGTTTTTCGCTTTATTCCAGGGCTGCGGGGCTTTCAGCTTAGAAATGGGACGGCGCTGATCATGAGTCCGCCGACGACGGCATCGACCCGCATCGAAACGCTAGAAGGTCAGGCAGTGGCTGAGATTCCGGCTAGCTCACCGCCAGGCTCGGCCGCCACAAATGTGTTAAGTCTGGCGATGGTCATTCAAGTCGATGGCGTGACGCAAAAAACGGACTTCTATAACCTCACCAGCACGCCGATCAAAATCTTGGACTCTAAAGGCAATTTTCTGTTTATCAACGGCGGACAAACCGTATCCGTTCTCAAAGGCACATTAGGAGAGGTCAAAACCTTTGACTTACGGACGTTTTATAAAACGAGTGGGTTAGCCTTGGGCTTAGGGCCAGGACAAGAACCGATCGTGCTCCAAGAAGCACCCCCTGTTCAGCAGACCTTAAAAGCCGTCAGAACAGCAACCCTGGCAACTCTAGATTTGCAAACCAAAGCGATCGAAGGACTCTGCACCCTCAATGCCAGAGGAGGGGATAGCACTCTAGCAACCAATTGCATTACCACCGATTCAGACGATCCGCTTCGAGGATATCTCGATCGTCGTGATGTGGTGACTCCGGTGCCCGATCGTCCCATTCCCACACCTCCCCCGCCAACGCCGCCGATCGTGCCGCCAACACCGCCGATTGTGACACCGCCACCTGTTCCGCAAACACCACCGATTGTGACAGTGCCGACAAATCCTAACACGCCACCTGCCAATAATAATCAACCGCCACCAGTCACAAATCAGCCGCCCGTAGTTCGCTAATTGGGATAACCATTCAACTTTATTTATCTACCCGGATGATTGATTATGCGTGTTTCCTCGATCGCTCTTTGTGTGTTCGCGATGTTTGGCAGTTGTGAGTTTTCCTCGATCGCTCAGGCTGCCCCAGATTTAATGGTGCCAACCCGTCCACTTCCAGCCAATCCAGATCCGTCAGCATTTCCATCAGACTTGACATCGCCTGAATCGGACATCAAACCACTTGACCCAGAAGACACCCAATCAGAAGTCGGTGAGATTCGGATTCTTGAGCGCCCGGCAGTGGCGGAGCGTCGTCAGCCTGATGTGCAGCTACTGTTGCGGTCTTCAGTGTTTTCTAGCTCTAACATTACATCCCTCAGCGCGTTTAGCCCCAGCGACACGGTGTTTATCAATAGCGGATTGCTGTTAGCTACCCCAAAACTGGGTGAAACGACTCGCCTGATTGCGTCTGCTGGTGGCGGCTTGGTACGGTTTGCCAATCAGGGCGACTCGAACTACAACCTGCTGAATTTTAATGTGGCAGTTCAGCAGCGAATCGCACCTGGAACTTATGGTCAACTGGGCTGGGTGCAAGAAAATCTCTATCGCGCAGACAGTGGCGATCGGCTCTTGCAAGACAATTCTGTCCAGTTTATTTTGGGTCGCCAAGATCAGCTTGGGCAACAGTTACGGCTCGATTCGTTTTATGAGTTGAGAGCTAGTTTTACCAACCCTGATGATCAAAATCGCGTCGCGAATACGTTGGGCGCTCGACTGCGATATGACATTACGCCCAAACTGCAAGGTGCATTAGACTATCGACTCACTTTTAAGAATTTTACTCAGGTCGATCGCGCTGACACCGAGCATCAGATCAGTGCGTTGGCAATCTACAACATTAACCCTGACGTGTTTGTTGCGGGTAACGTGTCTTATTTGTTTGGGCGGTCTTCGAGTGCGGCGATCGACCTTGACAATCTCTCGATCGGCATTAGTCTCGGCTGGAACGTGCCCCTATTTTGAACTGTTTTATTAGGTTAGGGCACAGCAAGCCATGCCCCTACGGGATTTCTATACCCGTGAACTAAACCTCGACGGGCATTTTCTCTTCAGTGGTGACTTGCATCTTCTCTTCGGGGGGCTGTCGTACCGCCTCTCGATGCGTGATCAATCGTGCGCCTCGGTGGCGAGTGAAATAATTCCACCCCCACTGAATCATCACGATCAGCTTGCTATCAAACTCGATCAAATAATAAATGTGAGCAACCACCCAGACAAACCAGGCGATGATTCCAGAAAAGCGGATGAACCCTAAATCCACAACTGCCGCATTTTGGCCAATCACCGCCAAACTGCCGACCTCAAAATAAGAAAAGGCGGGCAGAGTTTTGTCCTGAAAGCGTTTTTGAATCAGTTTGGCAACATATTCGCCCTGCTGCATCGCCACTGGCGCGACTCCGGGCAAAGGCTTATCACTTTGGTGAGCAAAATGCGCCAGGTCGCCAATCACAAAAATATTGGGATGGTTTGGCAGACTTAAATCAGGCTCGACGATCACACGCCCCGATCGATCGAGACTTGCCCCCGCCTTTTTTGCTAACACTTCGCCCATTGCTGAGGCTTTTACGCCAGCCGCCCAAAGAATCGTTTGAGAAGGAATTTGCTCGACTCCGCTTTCGCGCTCGATCGTCACAACCTGATCTGCAATATTAGTGACTTTGGTTTTGGTTTGAACGGTGACTCCGCGCGCAGTTAGCGTTTCTTCCGCTTTTGCCGACAGGTCAGGTGAATAGGGCGGCAAGATGCGATCGAGTCCTTCAAGCAGCAAGATCCGCGTTTCGGTGGTGTCGATGCTGCGAAAGTCTTCTTTTAATGTGTTGTATGCCAGTTCGGCGATCGCGCCAGCTAGCTCGACCCCGGTCGGGCCGCCACCTACCACTACAAACGTTAACCAGGCTTTACGTTTTTCAGGATCGGTTTCTTTTTCGGCGGCTTCAAACGCCATAAAGATGCGGCGACGCATTTCTAGGGCATCTTCAACGGTTTTTAGCCCTGGAGCGTGGTCTTTCCAGTGCTCGTTGCCGAAGTAGTGGTGGCTGACCCCGGTTGCCACAATTAGCGTGTCGTAGGGTAACTCTTGTTCGCGGAGTTTGACAATTTGCCGATCGGGATCGATATCTGCGACTTCCTCCATCAGCACACTGGTGTTTTTGCTGCGGCTGAGAATCGATCGCAACGGCGAAGAAATATCAGCCGGGGAGAGCGTTCCGGTCGCGACTTGATAGAGAAGCGGTTGAAACAGATGAAAATTGCGCTTGTCAATGAGCGTGACCTCGACAGGGGCGCGGCGCAAAGCTTTTGCAGTATACAATCCGCCAAATCCGCCGCCGATGACTACGACGCGATGCTGGGGTGGCTTTTCAGTTGTGGTGTCCATTGGTTATCTATGAGAGGAATGGAGTAATCGAGCAGAAGCCGAAACGAGTAGTTTGACAAAGCAGTCAACGGAAAGGCATTTCTGCTCACGAGTCAACTGTCGAGCAAGCGACGGACTTAACTTAATTTATCCCTACTAGTCTAATCAGCCTTTTCAGGGATCTGAGTAGCTTTCGTTACGGGGATCAAAGGATTTCTTTAAAAACAGCGATCGTCGAACTTAATCAATCATTTTTTGAGTTCATTTCTAATGATTACGGAGAAGGTGCCAGAGCGGGATAGTGTCCATTTTTAGCGCTTTCTACTGAGGAGTTTGATATTCTCCTAAGGAGATTCAAACGAATCTATTGTGGCTCAAAATCCTCACTCTTCTCCTGAAAGAAAGTCATGCAAAAATACGGTGTTAATCAAGACGCTCCTACCAATGCTTGGATCATTCAAGTTTGGGCTTCCTTTGTGCTTTCAATCTCAGCAATCTCCTTCGGAATTCTCAATCTTCCCGCAAACGGATGGGTTAAAGGTTACATGGGAATGGGCGTTTTGTTCTCAGTAGGTTCAACCTTTAGTTTGGCAAAAACAACCCGTGATGTTCATGAGTCAAAGCGCTTAATCTCTAGAGTCGATGAAGCCAAGCTCGAAAAAATGTTGACCGAACACGATCCCTTTAACAAATAATTTCAGGAATTAGGGGGCAGCGAGGTGAAGCAGCAAAGACATCTTCAGGACGATCGCGCTTGCTCCCAATCTTGAATAGAATGATGCTTGAGATTCTCTAATTTTTTTGCAACCTGTGCCGTCACCCCGCATGACCCAGCCGCCTCTTCCGCCCCGCAAACCGCAAACCCTCTTGGGTAACTTGACTCAAGCGGTGCAAACCCTCACCAAGATTAACTTCTCAAAGCTGCGGCTCAAGCCCAATGCCCAAGTGCCAGAGCTTTTGGTGCAAGAAGCAGATGCCCCCAAAGCAGACAAGTTTCCGCTGCTGGGCGATCGCTATCTGTTAGGGCGCAGTTCCAAATCGTGTGACATTGTGGTGCGAAACCCGGTGGTAAGTCAGGTGCATCTGTCACTGCATCGGCAGCGGCGGCACAAAATCGCAGGGCTATTAGGGCGGACTCGGTTTGAGCTACGAGACGAAAACTCGACCAACGGCGTTTATCGGGGCAAGCGCCGACTCAAGTCAACCATGCTCTATGACGGAGATGTTTTGTCGCTAGGGCCACCAGAGTTGGCGGCGGCAGTGCGGTTGCAGTATGTCGATCCGCGTCCCTGGTATGTGCAGGCGATTCGGAATGGTTTATTTGGGGTGAGTGGGGTGACGGCTCTAGTGGTGCTGGCGATCGGGTTTGAGTGGCAACGATTCAGCGTCTATCCGCTGCCAGTGTCGGTGCAGGGCCCGGTTGTGGTTTTTTCTAGAGAAGGGCAAACGCTTCGCACTCCACGCACCCAGACCCACGCCGAACTGTCTCAACTTGGAGAATTTTCGCCCTATTTGCCGAGAGCCGTCATCGCATCTGAAGACTCTCGCTATTATTGGCATCTGGGCGTAGACCCGATCGGCACGCTTCGCGCCTTGATCGCCAACATTCGGGGAGGCGAGATCCGCGAAGGAGGCAGCACCGTCACCCAGCAACTCGCTCGAAATCTGCTGAGTGAATATGTCGGTCGTCAAGATTCGGCGGGTCGCAAGATTCGAGAAGCGATCGTTGCTCTCAAACTTGAAACAGTCTACAGCAAAGAATTTTTGCTCCGAACTTATTTGAATCGGGTCTATCTGGGCAGCGGCATTTATGGCTTTGAAGACGCGGCACAGTTCTATTTTGGCAAATCAGCTAAACAATTGAGCCTCGCAGAATCGGCAACCTTAGTGGGAATTTTGCCCGCTCCTAACAGTTTTAATCCAGTGCGAAACTATAAAGCTGCGATCGAATATCGCGATCGCGTCATTAGCCGCATGGCAGAGCAAGGCGCGGTGTCTCAAGAAGATGCCCAACGCGCTCGGCGATCGCGGATCGAAATCAGTCCCAAAGCGCGGCAAGAATTGCAAAGCACGATCGCCCCTTATTACTACAGTCACGTTTTTAACGAGCTAGAAGATCTGCTGGGTAGCCAACTTGCTCAAGAAGGCAACTTCATTGTGCAAACGGGACTCGACACCCAGATGCAAACCAAAGCCGAAACCAGTCTGCGAAGCGCGATCGCCAACAATGGAGCCAGTGCCGGATATTCTCAGGGATCGCTGGTGACGATCGACGCAAAAACAGGCGAAGTTCGCGCAATGGTCGGTGGCTATGACTATCAAGAAAGCGAATTTAATCGCGTCACGCAGGCCCATCGCCAACCGGGTTCGACCTTCAAAGTCTTTGCCTACACGGCCGCGATCGCCCAAGGCATTTCACCCAGCACCGCCTTCTCTTGTTCGTCTCTAGACTGGAGTGGTCAATATTTTGAGGGCTGTCACAGTGGGGGCGGCAGTTTGGATATGTATACCGGAGTGGCACAATCAGAAAATGTGATTGCACTGAGAGTTGCTCAAGAAGTTGGCTTAGGTAAAGTCGTTGAAACTGCCAAAAAAATGGGTATCCAGTCAAAGCTAAACCCGGTGCCGGGGCTGGTACTCGGTCAAAGTGAAGTCACGCCTCTAGAAATGACGGGAGCCTTCGCGGTACTGGCAAATCGAGGCATTCGCACACGACCCCACACCATCAGCCGCATTTTAGACAGCAGCGATTGCCCTAATCGTAAAGACCTCAAAACCTGCCGGGTCATTTACGACTCTCAGCAAGATGGCGGCGCAAACGAAACCGTTCTTGAGCCAGCCGTCGCCGATACGATGACGACGCTTTTGCAAGGTGTCGTGCAAAGTGGCACCGGGAGAAGCGCGGCACTGGGGTTAGGAGAAGCCGGGAAAACAGGCACGACGAACGATAACGTTGATTTGTGGTTTATTGGCTATGTGCCGAGTCGATCGCTCGTCACGGGTGTTTGGCTTGGCAATGATAACAATACCCCCACGGGCGGCAACAGTGGGCAAGCCGCTCAACTTTGGGGCAGTTATATGAAACAAATTGTGCAGTAAATAGATCGCTATTCACTCGAAAAGGTGATGGCTTTAGCTGAAATCTTTCTGCTAAGAATGATTAGGTGAAGTTGTGATGACGAATTTGATTTACGCGGCAGATCTGCCGCGCAGCCATCAACGTGTAGGCAAGATGTGTTAATGGATACCCCTTTCAACCTCTATCCTGCTTGCGATGGATTGTGAAAAGTCTTTTCAGAATCTTTAATGGTGTACGAACACTCATCAAACAAACCATTGTTGCAAGATAGCTAGAAATCTATGAATTCTTGGGTGCAGCCATCAAATTTGACTCGATCGCAGCCAGAAACAGAGTGCATTTCCCATGCAGCCATCCCTCTGTTTAGAATGATCCCGCCTGAGCGAGTGGGCTTAAATGGAGAGTATGACCACAACGGATTAGCTAATCGGGTGATATTGACGTTTCGAGAGCAGTTTGAAGCGATCGAGATTGCTCAACTGAGCGTATTTCAACGAGGCAGAGTCATTATTTTGTTGGGTCAAATTTCTAACTGTCACCTGTTAACTCGTTTAGTCAGCGTTGCGTTAGCTGTTTATGGCGCATCAACTGTAGAAACCCACGGTTTGCTGATTGTGGACAAAATAAAAGTCAGCTAAGGATCGTGGGTTCGATAATGTCGTTGCTTGCAATGTTAATGGGCACTTTCGTGCCCTTTCGCGATCGTTCGATGTCGTCATTATTTTCGCAATGGGTATTAGCCTTGTTTTTCTGCCCGTAACACCCAATTAGAAGGCTGTTCTAGCTCTTCTTGCTTACCCTTAGTTAGTAGCCAGAGCGCCGTTCGAGTTCTAAGATGTCCGATCGCAATTCGCTCACCAGGTTGGATGCTGACCCCGTAGGCTGGCTGGTCGAGCATTTTGACCCCCCCGCAGTAGAGATTTGACTCGTCAACGCTGACTGCGAAAAAGTGATTTGCTTGATAGCCAGACGGTAAGACAAAGATGCCATAGACGTTATGACGACCTTCCCAGGGTTCGACGATGATTTTAGAGGCGTGAATTTTTTCAGTCGAATGATCAGTCGAATGATCAGACGAGGCGATCGCGCTTTCAGGACACCATGAAAGAGTGCTCGGCTTTTTTAAAAAGCGATCGCTGCGGGGCACCAGTAACGCGACTGTGATTAACGTGAGCGTCAGTGCAATAAGCCAAGTTCGTTTCATCATTGCTTCAAGAGAGGTTGATTGAAAGCTGAAAACCGATCAAGCGTGCTTTCGTGCTCGCTCTGTAAAACAGACATTTTGTAGTATTATATCGTACCCGTATTTAGAGAAACGATTGACCCGTTTGCTAGATGTGGCTTTTCTCATAACTTCAGCTTGTCCAACTGTCATTCCTTAAACGAGCCATCAGCTTCACATTCCTATTAAAAATGCGTCTTTTAGATTTGTTTTTTTCCGTTTAGCAGGAGTCGTCGCTTAACTTCAACAGTTCGGTATAACTATAAAAGAGCCTATCTTCAACGAGTTAATTGTCTGATGAACGTTAAATCTTTGCTGGCGATCGCGCTTCTCACGAGCGTTGGATTGGCAACCTCTGCGAACGCGAGTCCATCTCAAACGGCACCAGCTCAGCTCACGACTCGACAGATTTTAGAGGCCTGTGTGCAAAATCGTGCCGAGACGTTACCTAACCCTTTTAGCGATGTCCCTGCAAATCATTGGGCATTTAAAGCGGTGTTGACGATGCACTATTGCGGCGCTTAGCGACTCCTCCTCGCCTGATTGAGCAACTCGTCAACCAGCAGCCCACTAGCGTTGCACCCCTACCCAGGTCAAAACCCCTAGAGCAAAGCTGAACAAAGCCCACAGCAGCCGTTGTCTCTTTACCTGATTGAGGTCTTTGCTCAGCGTGTCTATCTGTTGCTGCAAACGGGCTTCAGTCAGTCGGGCATGCTCGGCGGCTGTGGTTTGCTGTGCCTCTCGACGATCGAGTTCTTGGCTGGCATTGAGAAACTGACCATCTGCCTCGCTGAGACGCTTGTCCTGCGACCACACCAGGACGTCATGTAACGCTCGACCTCGCAACAGCCAAGACTGATCTTGAGCATTAGAGGCAACCCAGGCATCGAGAGCCTGTGAGTAGGGGCGAAGATGGCTCAATTGTTTTTCGACCCAAAACTGATCAAACACAGCAGCATAAATCGGATTTTTTACCTGCAATGACCCTTGCGATCGATCTACTAATCCTGATAGCAGTAACTCAATTTCTTCTGAGGTGCCGTTAGTGCAGGAGGGTTGAAGTTCAGCACTGCTGCCTTGCCGAGAATCTTGCAAAATCTTTTGATAGAGTCCTAAAAGGCGACCTGCTTGAGGCTGTTGCAAGAGTCGATCGCGGATGGTTCTCAAATGTTCTGGATTGTCTTGGGCCTCCCAATCTTCAATGATTTGCGATCGCACCAGTTGCTCAACCCAAAATGCTTCGGTGCCCGACGGCAGCGTGAGGGTTCCTTTCACGGTTGACTGGCTAGATTGCACCACGCACTGACAGATTTTTTGCGTTAGAAACGGTTGTCCGCCTGTCCAGGTCAAAATCGCCCGTAGCACCGCCGTAGGGTTGTTCACCTTTCCCATTAAGCCTTCTGACAACGGAGAAACCTCGTAGTCTTGAAAGCCCTGAAGCTCGATCGCTTGCCCAATATTAAACGGAGTGCGGCTGCGATCGCGAATCAGATCAGCCGGGGTGGCAACGCCAAAAACTGCCCAATTTAACCGACAGTAAGCAGCATTTTCGGCCCGACGATCGTGGCAATAGCGAATCAGCGCAAAGAAATCATCCACGGCAAACGGAAGATTGAGTACGCAGTCAATTTCGTCGATGAAGATGACGATCGGACTCTCGATTTGAGCCAACATTACCGTTTCTAAAAATTCTCCCAGACGTGCGGTGAGCGACAGATGCGAGTAGCTGCGCCACCAAGTTCCCACCTCAATATCGAGCCGAAAACTGCTTGCTAAGGATGCCGTCAATGAGGCATACCATTGTTCTGGGGTGGCTTGCTGGGTGCCAATTAAGGTCATATCGACCACCCCACACTGCACCCCAGAGGCTTTGAGGCGATGCATTGTTCTCACGCGCAGACTCGACTTGCCCATCTGTCGAGAATTAAACACATAGCAGAGCTGCCCCGACTTTAGCGCCGTGTAGAGATCTAGGTCAGCTTGCCTGATCACATAACTGGGGGCATCGTTTTTGAGGCTCCCACCCACTTGATATTCGTAATTAAACATCGAACTTTGGTTGATTGCAGGGGGCGGATGTGCCGATCGCTTCACCTTCCTATAGCAATCTTAAGTGAATTGTGGGATGGGCACCTTGCCCGTACACGCTGGAAGCCTGTCCCACGTTGACAATTGAAATAGGATGGCTATATCTACATATTTTCGCCTGAAAGGATGTGGAATAAAAGCTGAATTAAAAAGCCCTCAGTCTTTGTCTGCTGCTGACAGGCAAGACTTTCAGCGTGTTTACGATCGCTCACGTTTTTGAGGGTGCCTTCATAGAGCAAAGGGTTGCCTTGACCATCTTTCACCACTCGAATGTCTTCGCAAACCCAAATCGTTGTGCCATCTTTGCGATAAATCTGAGATTCAAAATCGTTAACTACCCCGAACTGTTGAAGATAGGTGATCAACTGCGATCGCCGTTTTGGGTTGACATAGAGTTGCTCAGAGATTTGGTTAATTTCTTGCAGCACGGCTTGAGGAGAATCATAGCCAAGGAGTTGCGCCAGCGCGTGGTTGACCCGCACAAATCGTCCGCTCGGAGTCGATTGAAACAGGGCGATCGAGGCGTTTTCAAAAATGCTGCGATAGCTTTCTTCAACAGTTTGTTGCGTCTGAAGCTCTTGCTGGAGACGAATATTTTGTTCTTCTAATCGCTTTTGCAAGCTTCGCAGGTTGAGTTGGTGTTCAATTCGGGCTAGCACTTCTTCAGTTTGAAAGGGCTTGGTGACATAATCAACGCCGCCGAGATCAAAGCCTTTCACCTTGTCGAGACTGTCTGCGATCGCGCTAATAAAAATAACCGGAATTCCTTTAGTCAATGGGTTTGCTTTGAGTCGTTCACAAACCTCATAGCCGTCTACTCCAGGCATCATCACGTCGAGCAAAATCAGGTCAGGCGCGATCACATGAATTTGATTGAGCGCCAAGCCACCGTCAAGCGCGCTACAGACTTCATAGCCTTGCTGAGTTAGCGCCTCAGAGAGAAACCGCAGCACGTCTGGCGTGTCATCGATAATCAAAATGGTGGCGTGTGGGTCTGATTGAGCGAGATTGAACCCTAACAGGCGAAAGATTTCTTGCTCGGCATCTCGCAGATCTGGCAGGTGTTTAGCGCCTTGACTGCTGAGGGCTTGATGCTGCATGACTCGTCGCTCTAGCTGCAAAACCGCAGAACTGGTTGCCTGATCGACAGAATCTAAGTGAACAATGCCTAGACTCAAATCGCTCAAAAGACTGGCATCAATGTCTGCTTGACCCGACGTGATCGGAGTTAGACGATCGAAGTTGTGCGCCAGCAATTTGTGAACATAGTAAGCTGTGATCGGTGAAAGCGAGACGCTGTTTTCTCGCTGAGGGTGGGACACTTGTAAATTTGAGTCGTCAGCAATCATTCTGAACACTGCCTTTTGTAAAAAAAGTTTTAATTTGTGGAAAGAGTCTTAAATGGATTGGCAGAGCACTAACGATGAGACTGCGATCGATATACAGGAGCTAATTACTCGTATTTGCAGCTAAGTCTTAGATAGTTTATCAGGAACTCCCTTAATTCGTGAATCTGGTCACTAGTTTTAGTAGCGTCAATTTTATCAATATGAAACACTAGTTAAGCTTCCCCAAGAGCGCGGTTGAGCTAAATCAACGTGAATTCGATGAAGCTTTTCGCTATGGTTGTAAATCCGGGCTGAAGTGCTGAAGAACGAAGCGAACTGACATTAAATCAAAATTTTCTCAAGCCGATCGTCTCACTAGCGAGACTTGACATCGAGATTTTGCAAGGGCTGCGTGAGGTTAATCACCACATCAAATCGAAAATTATTGATTGCATCACATAGCGCCTGTGAAAGATCAAGGTAATCATCTGGGAGTTGCTGAATTAGCTTGAGACAGCGATCGACGCTAAGGCGAGAAGCTGCCCCATAAAGATCAGCAACCCATTCACTTGGCATCACCGTTAGCAGCGTGTCAAACGCGGTTTCAAGATTTTGAGCTGATGCGTAAGCCGTCTTTGATCGGTGGGATCGATCGTCTGTTTGGTCAGTGCAATCGTCATAAAGATAGCGAACTTTGAGGTGACGCTCGATCGCGCTAAACAGTTGGTCTTCTCGAAACGGCTTATATAAAACGTCATCGCATCCGGTTGCCAAAATTGTGTCGTGATCTTCATCAATGGCACTGGCAGTCAGGGCAATAATTTTAGTGATAGGTGAATGAGTTGAAGATCTGCGTCGTCTCTTAGAAATTTTTTGCTGTTGTTCTAAATGTCGAATCTGCTGAGTTGCTTGACAGCCATCAATTCCTGGCATTCGCAGATCCATCAAAATTAGATGCGGGTGCCATTGTTGCCAGCAATCGATCGCGCGTTGACCATCTTCGGCGGCTTGCACCTCAAATCCTCGATCGCCGAGTAACTGCACCAACAGCGATCGCGCGTCTTTAGTATCTTCAACCACGAGAATTCGATAAGTTTCTTGATTGGGCTGCAACCCGATCACTTGCTGAGGCTGAGGCACCAAGGTCGGAACCGCGATCGCAGTCACAGGTAGGTCAACCGTGAATCGAGTGCCCCGCTCGATCGTGCTGCTGACGCTAATTTTGCCGCCCATTAGTTCGACGAATTGACGGCTGATCGCTAACCCTAACCCGGTGCCTTTGTTCGACTTTCGCCCCGTCTCGGTTTGCACAAACGCATCAAAAACGCTATTGAGTTCTTGAGGGGCAATGCCTAGCCCGGTGTCTTCGACTTCAAAATGGAGCGTGATTTGCTCTGAGTCGGTTGTTTGAGAGAATGCCCGCAAAGTAATATTGCCGCGATCGGTAAACTTGATCGCATTGCCCAATAGATTCATTAACACTTGGCGAAGTTTATTTTCGTCAGCTTCGATCACGCTAGGGAGATTAGGGGGACGATCGTAAACAAATCGCAGCCCTTTTGAGGCAGCCGGGAGACGAAACATCTCGACCACGTTTTCGAGTAAGCTCGGCAGATTGACCTCAACCAGATTGAGAATAGCTGCCCCTGCTTCGATTTTTGAGAGTTCTAAAACATTGTTGATCAAGTTTAAAAGATGTTGCACACTGCGATCGATTGTTGATAAGTGCGATCGTTGTTTGTGGATTAGCGTTTTGTCAGAATTTAGCAATTCACTACAGCCGAGAATGATTGCCAGAGGCGTTCGCAATTCGTGATTCATGTTGGCTAAAAACGCACTTTTGGCAAGACTCGCGGCTTCTGCGGCTTCTTTGGCTTGCTGAAGTTCGACGGCGCGCTGCTTTCGCTCAGTGACATCTCGCATTGAGCCAATCATCCGCATAGGCTGGCCCTGCTCATCCCAAAGGGCAGTGCCGCGTGACTCACACCATTTATAGGTGCCATCATTGCAGAGAATCCGATATTCGGTCACATAGTGGGGCACTTCTTGCGCTAAATAAGCCTGGTTTGCTGCCGTAAAGCTATCCAGATCATCTGGGTGAACGAGCGTAAAAACGTCGTAGTTGTCTGTGCCAATTTCAGCTTCTGCATAACCGAGAATGTCATACCAACGTTGAGAACAAAAGAGTTGGTTGGTGATCAGATTCACATCCCAAATGCCATCGTTGTTGGCGTTGAGAACGAGTTGCAAGCGTTCTTCACTGGCTTGGAGGGCCGCTTCTGTTTGCTTGCGTTGAGTAATGTCAACCGCAGTACCGATGATGCGATAAATGCGCGATCGCTGATCTCGGATCGGGGTCAGCGTGGTCAGCCCCCACTTCCATTGTCCTTCAAACGGCAAGCACTCTTCATAGGTGAAGCTGGTTCCTAACTCTATGCAGGTGCGATAGTTTTCTCGAACTGTGGCGGCAACCTCTGGCGGAAAGATTTGTTCGACTGTTTTGCCCTGGACATAGCTCGATGAGAAGCCCGTGAGCCTCTCGCATACAGGATTTGCACCCACCAAAACAAAGTCACCGTTTGCTTGAATGTTGACAACCCAAATTGACTGTTCAACTCCTTCATAGATGCCGCGCAAAAACTGTTCCTTTTCTAAAAGAGACGTAGTTGATCGCTTCGTCTCGGTGATGTCTTGGGTCATTGCCAACAGACATTGATTGCCCTCTAGCTCAATGATTTCTGCGGAGATCAAAACAAATTTGATGGCTCCAGCTTTGTCCTGAACCTGAAATTCTTGCTGCTTGAGAATGCCCGATGATTGGCGGAGCTGATCATGAAAGCGATCGCGCTCTGCTGCGCTTTTCCAAAGGTTAAGATCGGCGGCTGTTTTGCCCAACACTTCTTCAGGGAGATAGCCCGTGAGTTGGCAAAAGCTTTGATTAATTTCTAGAAAGCGGCAGTCTTCTAGCGTGGTGATCATCATCGCTCCAGGGCTGGAGCGAAACGCTTTAGAGAATTTTGTCTCTGAGATCCGCAGCGCTGACTGCACCAGTTCGCGCGATCGGATCTCGTCTTGCAGCAAATGATTTTGTTCTTCGAGTTGTTTGCTTAAGTGACTTAGCCGCAAGTGTACGTTAATGCGAGCCAGCACTTCTTCATGCTGAATCGGTTTGGTAATGTAATCAACGGCTCCGATCGTCAGACCTTTAATTTTGTCGATCGGATCGGTTAAAGCCGTCATAAAAATAATCGGAATATCTCGCGTGACTTCTGACGCTTTGAGTTGCTGACAGGTTTCAAACCCGTCAAGCCCTGGCATCAGCACATCGAGCAAAATCAGATCAGGAACCACTCGTTGAAGTTTTTGCAGCGCGTTGTTGCCATCTTTAGCAATCAGCACTTCAAACCCATAATTAATTAAGAGATCGGATAAAACTTTAAGATTGGTTGGCTGGTCGTCAACAATCAGAATCCGAGCTTTTTTAGAGGTTGTCATAGAAGTTTTGGCGGTGCTGAATCGACGTATGAATCTGTCTGTCAAAGCTGTAAATTCTCTCGCCCCTAAATCCCCCATTTTGGGCGACTTTGATTTTCTGACTCCCCAGAATTGCTCCCCCAGAATTGCTACGGTGTACACACAAGTCCTCTGACTTGTCATCGCCGCGACGTTTGCCCCCTAAATCCCCCATCTTGGGGGACTTTGAGCCAAGGATCCAGTTTCAAAGTCCCCCAGAATGGGGGATTTAGGGGGCTGAAGCCGACTGAAACGCAGCGACAAAGACTTGTGTTACACCGTAGCCCAGAATTAGGGGGCGAATTCCGATTCATCTGCATAAGTCTTAATCTCTTAAGCTTTTCTAACATATGGCTCAACGAATTTTGTGATTCCCACATCATCAAACTGCTCTGCCAGCGTTAGCAATTTGACTGCAAACCCATGATAGGTGGGTGATAGAGCTTTTAGACGAAGAACTTCTTGAGTAATCTGTTCGATGTGACCAATCTGAGCGGCTTGATAAAGCAAAACCAACTCTTCAGACGGTGGAACCACGATCGAGTCGGTTAAGCTTTCGGCGATCGGGGCGGCTTGCTCAATCCAAATCAAATTGAGATGGCGCTGCAATATCGCTAACAACTCGTCTAACTGAATCGGTTTTGCGAGAAAGTCTTGATAGCCTGCGGTTTGGCATCGCAGCCGATCGTCTTGTGACACACTAGCAGTCGAGGCCACGATCGGAATGGGGCGCGATCGCGGATCATTTTGAAGCTGGCGAATCAACTCAAAGCCGCCCATCTTGGGCATCGTAAGGTCAGAAATAATCAGATCGGGAGACTGAGCCAGGGCAATTTCTAGCCCAGTTTGCCCGTCGCTGGCTTCGAGCAGGTTAAACCCGATCGGGGTGAGCATACCAACCACCACAGCCCGATTATCGGACAGGTCGTCAATCACCAAAATGGTTTTGGGAGTGCCCTGATAGCCTGTGATAATTTGACTGGGCAGAGCATAGGAGGGCGCGATCGCGTCACTCATTCCGGGCAGGGTGAGGGTGAACCAAAATCGGCTCCCCTGGTTAAGGCTCTCGACTTGCAGTGTGCCGCCCATGAGTGAAACGAGTTTTTGAGTGATCGAGAGTCCTAGCCCGGTGCCTTCTTGCTGAGAGTGATCACCCACTTGCTCAAAGGGCAAAAAGATGCGATCGAGCGCTTCACTAGCGATGCCGATGCCCGTGTCTTTGATCTCAAAGGTGAGTGTGTAGGGGGTCAGGCGTTGATCGAATTGAACGCTACCGATCACAGTCAGGGTCACACAACCCTGATCAGTAAACTTAATGGCATTGCCCAACAGGTTAAACAAGATTTGCCGCAGCCGCTTTTGATCGGCCTGAACGATTTGAGGAATCTGCCCCTCAGTGACTAAGTGAAAGACAATTTCTTTTTGGTCGGCTTTGGGTTGAAAGAGATTCACCATATCGGTCAGAAAAGCATCAAAAGCAAACTCTTGGGGCATCAATTCCAGCTTTTGAGCTTCGATTTTAGAGAGGTCTAAAATATCGTTAATTAAAGTCAGCAAATGGGTGCCGCTTTGGTGAATGACTCGAATGCCATCTTTGGGCTTGGGCGCGATAGCCTCGTCTCGCATCAAAATTTGACTATAGCCAAGAATGCCATTCAGAGGCGTTCTCAACTCGTGACTCATATTGGCCAGAAACGCACTTTTTGCCCGGTTAGCGACTTCGGCGATTTCTTTGGCGTGATGAAGCTGTTGATTGACGGCAACGAGTTGGGCGGTGCGATCGCTGACCTTCTGTTCTAATGAAGCGTTGAGCTGTGCGAGTTCTTGATTAACACGCTGAAGCTGCTGATTTTGTTGAGCAAGCTGCTGATCTTGTTGATATCGCCGCAGGGCTTCGGTGACGGTCAAACTCAGATCGGTCTGATCCCACGGTTTGGCGATATAGCGATAGAGACGAGCGTGATTGACCGCATTGCCGACGGCTTCGGCGCTGGCTTGCCCAGTCAGCAGAATCTTGAGGGTTTTAGGAAAGCGATCGTGCACTTTAATCAAGAATTCATCGCCCTTCATCCCCGGCATAATCTGATCAGAAATGACCAATGCCACCTCGATTTGATCGGCCTGTAGCTCTTGAATGATGGCTAATGCGTCTTCACTGCTCTCGGCGATTTCGATATAAAAATCTTTCCCGAAGGGACGTTTGAGTTGCTCTTTAAGGCTCTCTAAAACGACTGCTTCGTCATCCACACAGAGGATTGCTAGCTTGGTCATGAGTGAGGGGTCAAATGTGGGAATGAGACCATTTTCTCACGCCAGACCTGAAAGGATCGTGTTAGCTAACTCTTCTTCACTCCAGGGTTTATAAAGGCATCGATATAAATTGGCAGACTCTTGGGCACGGGCGATCGCCGCTTGGTCGGCTTGCCCAGTCAACATGACGGTGACGATTTTGGGATATTTTTGATGGACTTGTGTTAGAAATTCATCGCCTTTCATCCCTGGCATCAGCCAATCTGAGACGATAATCAACACCTCGACGTTTTCTGCTACGAGATCTTCTAAGACTTCCCACGCTTCACTGGCATCGCTGGCTCCCTCATAGAGATAATCTTGACCCAGGCGGCGTTTTAACTGCTCTTTGAGGGTTTCTAGAATCACATCTTCGTCGTCAACACAGAGAATCGCTTTGTTAGGCATAGCCGATCGGCAATGGGTACAAAACCTAGCATACAGAATGAACGAGGCGTTGCAGAATTAAGGGGTGAGTACGCCCCCTGACTCCCAATTCTGGGGAACTAGATCTGCTGAGATCTTTCACCTGTGGCATCTAGACGATGAGAACCTGTCGTTCAGGGCGGGTGAGCGGACAGACTGAGAATGCTGCAAGATCTCAGTGTTCAAAATCCCCCAAAATTGGGGGATTTAGGGGGCTGCCAGGATGTGCAATGACTCAAGATTCTAGCGTTCGATCGGCAACATGATTCGGAATACGGTGCGTCCTGGCTGGCTTTCAACCGCGATCGTGCCTGCGTGTTTTTCAATAATTTTGTGGCTGATGTCTAACCCCAAACCACTGCCTTCCCCGGCGGCTTTGGTGGTGAAAAATGGCTCAAAAATGCGCGGCAAAATCTCAGCCGGAATGCCGCAACCACTGTCGATAATGCTGACGACGATTTGATTGTGTGTGCGATCGTGTTCGATGCCAATTTCTAACTGACCTTTGTGATTCATCGCTTGAATCGCATTGTGAATAAAATTTGTCCAGACCTGATTTAGCTCATCGGGATAGCCCAAAATCGGCGGCACTGTCTCATAGTGACGAATCACCTCAACGCCCTGTTTGAGCTGATTTTGATAGAGCGTCAGTACCGTTTCTAGACCGTCACTGATCTGGGCAAGACTTTTTTCTCCTCTGTAGTCTTGATGGGTATAACTTTTGAGCGCAAACACTACTTTTGCAGCCCGATCGACGGCTAACAAAATGTTCTCACTGTTGCCTTTAAGCCGGACTAGATTGTAAGCGAGTTGCAATGTCCAATCGGCATGGCGATCGTTAAGCAGAGGCAAAAACGAATCGATTTGTTCATAGATTCCCATGTCTATTAGCGTGTCAGCGACGCTGCGGGCCTGATCGATATGGTGGTTTTCTAAGTAATCGGTGAGCGATCGCTTCCACTGTCTTTTTTCACGAGCGGTACTGGTACTGTGCGTTTGCGCTTTCAATCCGCGTTCTAAAAGGGCAAAAAACTTGATTTGCTGCTCGTCTGAGAGAAGTTGAAACAGTTTGGGAAGTTCTTGGAGCGATTCTTCTAAGGCTTTTGCGGTGTTGCCACTAGCCGCTCTAATTGCCCCTAAAGGCGTATTAATCTCGTGGGCGACTCCAGCAATTAATTGCCCCAATGCCGCCATTTTTTCAGACTGAATTAGCTCTTGCTGAGTCGCTTGCAGTTGTTGCAGAGCATTGGCTAATTCATGGTTACTTTGGTGGAGGGCTAACTCAGCTTGCTTACGATCGCTAACATCGCGAATCATAAACAGCACTTCAGCGTCACCACTTCTCACTACTCGCACTTCTTCATATTGCACTCGATCATCAAACGTCAGCGTTTGTTCATACATCTGCGTTCTGCCCGTGGTTAAGGCTTGGTGAAGATGATAGAGGTGTCGCTGGGCAACTTCTGCGGGCAGATAGGATGAAAGATGTTCACCGACAGCGTTATAGCCTTCGGGCAACAAATCTGTAAACTCGTTGGCTCTGACATAGCCAAGATAAATGCCGTCTGCGTTGACGCGATACATCAAGTCAGGAATAGCAGTGACTACGGCGCGAGTCTGAGCTTCATTGTCACGTAAGGCATCCTCGGTGCGCTGATGTTCGCTGATTTCTTGTTGAAGTTCGGTGGTGCGATCGCTGACCTGTTGTTCTAAGGTTTGATTGGCAGTTTCGAGCTGCGATCGTGAGGTTTGTAGTTGAGCCGCCATATCGTTAAATGATGTGGCTAACTCGCCCAACTCATCAGAGCGCTTGATCTCAACAGTCTGCGCCAACTGCCCCTGTGAAAACCGTTTAGCGGCAGCATTGAGACGCAAAATCGCATCAGTAATTGACCTCGCCATAAAAATGCCGATCGCGGTCGCCAGGGTCAAAGCAGCCAGACAAACTAAAATTGCGGTTTGAATATTAGCGTTTGCTTGCCCAGTAAAGTCTGACTCAGGAACGACCACCACGATCAGCCAGTCCAGCCCTTGTCGATCGCTAAAGGGAGTCACCTGCACCCGTTGAGTCACTTGATTAAAGTCAAAACTAAGCTGATAGCTGCTGTAAATATTGTTAAAGTTGTCAAACCGTTGGTGTAAGTATTGAGCAGTTGCTTGCATTAAGGGCGATCGGCTCAACGCTGCATCCAAGCGTTGAGGGTTGCCATTGTTGCGGAGAAAGGGCTGTTCTGCCATCGAAGAGGCAACCAGTTGCCCCGATCGTTCCATGATAAAGGCTTGACCCGATCGACCAATTTTGAGACCTTTTAAGAGTTGGCTGATGGGCAAAAGCTCAAAATCAACTGAGAGTACACCTGCTGGCTTTCCTGACGTGTCATAGACAGGCTCAACAGTGGCAAAGCTGAGAGTGGGGGGATCGGCTGAGATTTGCAGCGGAGTCCAGGTAGGCTGTCTAGTTTGCAGAGCGATTTGATACCAGCTTGAGGGTTTAGCAATGGGGGTCGAGGTACTGAGACGACGGTTAACGCTCAACAATTGCCCTTCCTTGGCAAACGTAATTTGTTTCACCGTCTGAAACTGCTGAAGCTGCTGCTTAAATGATTGTTCTAACTCTGAGAGGTTTTGAGAATTGGTCTTTAATCGAATCGCGTCTGAATTAATTTGCTGAACTAGTAGGGGAGTCATTAGATAAGTGTCAATGCCGCCTCGAATCTGGGCGGTGACTGCTTCTCTCAGAGTGGCAGAGTCATTGTCAATGGTGTTTTGATTATTTTTGACCGTGAGATAGCCAGTTACCCCTAGAGCTACGGCAATTTGTAGTAAAAAGGGCACTATCAGCATCCATCTTAGGGAGGTTTTTTGAGACGAATCAGCAAGCTTATGTTTCAAGGGACACATCGCCAAAATCTTGTTTGAGTTTTACACATCCAGCACTCTGGCACAACTCTAGCGATCGTTCCATAAATTATTTGCATTGCTGAATAGAGGAATGACTGGGTGAGGGCGCTATCCCTACGGTCGTTCATTCCAGCATTCTGCAACACCGATTTTATATCCATTTCAAAAACGATCGCGACGGCTGGAACGATCGCGAGAGGGTATAGAATGCCACGCCCCTACGACACCCCGCGCCTTTTTGTACGGGCATGGCACTGCCGTGCCCTCATGCAGATCTGCCCCATTCACAAATCAAATGGGTGTGACAATGGCAAGATCTGACTTTTTACTGACTTTTTGCCGACCTTTTACCAGAGTGATATTAGCTACGCAGTGTTAATCTGTAAGCGTCGATGGTAAATAAGTTGTCAGCCCAATCTAAGTATTGTCTGAGTTACCTTTACTGTTTACTTCCAAACAGGGGTCTCTACCATTCATCGCTACCCTATTTGGAGTTCTTCAGTTCATGTTTAGCCTCAAACAGTTTTCGCTTTCTGTTTCAACGATCGCCGCGACTGTCACCATCAGCGCAGTTTTCTCAACCGCAGCCCAAGCCGCCATTGTGGGTGGGCAAGTCACTGGAACCTGGCAGTATGACTATGACGGGGCAGGCGGTCTCAGTGTCGGAGATGCCTTCACTGCTGACTATACCTACGACAGCGATAGCGTCACAACCACTGATTATTCTAACAGTTACGACTATACTCGCTATCTAGTTGATTCAGTTCCTTTGCTCAGTCTGGTGCTAAACTCTGGCACAGTTAGTCATGCGTTTGATCTCAGCAATCCTTCCAGTTTCAGCAATCTTCAGCGGTATGACGTTCAGTATAACCCTGATTACTACAGTCAGTATAGTTACACGCAGGATAACATCCAGGCTTACGACTCCTCGGCACTGAGTCAGAACTCCTTCTATGCCTACAACTATTTAGGTCAGGATTATTCTGGCAATCCCTTTTCTGCCTCCTTTGCTCAGTTTTACTCGTACGATAATTCCGCTGGCACCTATCCTGCTTACGCTTATACCTACGGGGATGTCGCTTTTTCCGGTTCATCTCCTGCAACCCCTGTGCCAACCCCTGCCTTGTTGCCTGGTTTGGTCAGTTTGGGTCTAGGAGTCTTGCGGAAGCGCAAAGCTCAAGCAGTTTTAGAGGCGCAGAAAGCGTAGAACAACCTTGCGATCGCCCCTCCCATTTTTCCCAAACAGGGGCGATCGCAAAGTCAATTTCGCATCCGAATTCGATTCACTTCGACGATGAACAGCTTGCCTTGATAATGTCCGACATCGCCATAGTTTGACAAATAATCCACTAACCTTTGCATCAGCAGAGGAATAATTTCAGGGTGATTCCGAAGTTGAACTGAAATAATCCCACGATAATTTGCAGGAGGATAGGCAACAATGTCAGCAAAATCTCCATTTAGTGAAACCAAAATCGCACCCAACTCCTGTGCTTTGGCAATCACAATCTGATCAGGAGCTTCAATCGGAATATAGTCTTTTAAGATCAACACCTCATGACCGCTGTCCTGCAAAAACTTCCCGATCGAAGCTGGAACACATTGATCGATGAAAAATTTCAGACTCACGATGCGACCGTCTCAAAATCTGCGAGATCACGCGCATAATCGAGACAAGCCGCAATCTGCTCTTTTTGTAAATCTGGAAACTCTTGCAGGATCTGGTCATGGGTATTGCCAGCAGCCAAATAGCCTAAAATCAAACTCACTGGAATTCTGGTTCCCTTAATTCTCGGCTTACCTCGAAGCACATCTAAACTGCTTACGATGTATTCACGCCAGTTAATCGGCTTCATGGTTCAACCTCTTGCTCAAATTCAGTATTAGATCTTCAACACTATCAACGATTTGCGAGTCAGTCATGGTATGAGGTTTCATGTGCTGACTGCCATAAGCGCCAATGGTTTTTGAAGCGATCGCAGGCTATCTTTTGGTCACCAGTTGCCACAAATATTGCCCAAACTCCCAGACTTGTTGAAGAAGTTTATCGGCTCCGATGCCAAAGACAAATTGCATTATCAGCACGATCGCCGCAATCACCAGGGCAGTGCTAACTGTTGCCTTCACGACTTTGATCAGCCAGGTGAAAACCAGAACGGAAATTACGATCGCTGCCCCAACCAGAATCAAGTTCATAAGTCAAAGTCCGTCTCGTCTCTAACAGTATCCTATTGATTGGGAAAAATCGGTATGATTCAGCGCGGCTTGATCAAACCGAGCATTGGTTAGATTTGCGCCTTTAAAGGACGTTGTAGAGGCGAGGTTGAGCGATCGTATAATCGATTTGAGCGAACTTAGAGTCAGCCAAACATAGACGAAAGTTGCGATCGCGTAAGCAAATCCGATGCTATGCTGGGCACTGAGACTAACGCTAGCCGTCGCACCCAGTAGAAAAGCGGCTCCGTAGGTAGTGACTGTCGGAATGGTCGCGATCGCGATTTTAATCCACGACTGGTGAAGAAAGACACTAGCCACCCCCATTACCAAACCTGCGGACATGGCTCCCGCGATCGCAATACTCGGATTGTTCCCCGACGCACTTCCAGCATAAAAAAATCCGAGCCATGCACCCGACAAAACCGCCGAGAAAACGCCTGCAAGTCGGCTAGTTTTTAGAGAAATGCTCTTTAACGAACTGATCCCAGCACTCGCGCCCGCTAGACCCAAAACTCCATATAAGACCAACACAAACAACCAGGCAGAACTATTGGGTATCTGCCCTAAAGCGCCGAAAATCAAACGAGACAATGCATCTCCGACTAAAAGCGCGATCGCGATCATTATGCCACTCAAACGCATGAGTTTTTGGGGCGAAAGTCCGGCTTTGACTCGCTCAAAATTTGCGCCTACTAGTTGAGCCTGGTTAAAGTTACAGCCTCGAATATCAGCCCCGCTAAAGTCAGTCCCATTGAGAATTTGTTGTCGAAACGATCGCGCCTGAAGATGTTGATTTTTGAAGGAAATCATAGAAGGGTTAAAGTGGTTTTTGGTTGCTCAAAGAACGGGCGTTGCAAAATGAGGGGATGAAATGGCTGTAGGGGTAGCGCCCCCGTGCCTACCCCTGACGGAGGGCAACCACGGGGGGATTGCCCCTACAATCATCCCGCTATTCAGCAATGCCAAAGAACGTTTAAGAAGATGAATCAGAATCGTCAATCGCTTAAGCATCGATTATGGAATGGATTGGGAATGGGATTACTCCTAATACCCATTGTTGCTTATGGGATTCCGCATTTTTTGCGTCCCGATCGCATTGCTGAGACTCGATCGCTGTTTCAAGGCATCGACTATCGGCGAGAGGTGCGATCTCTGCCCCGTCCGATCGTGATTCACATTGTCAAGATTGATTTGACTGCACCCAACGTTCGCGCCTTTGCGACTCCCGGAGCGGCAACCTTCGACAAAACCGAAGTCAACGCTCACACAACGTCTCAGTTTCTCAACGAATTTAGTCTAAAGCTGGCGATTAATGCAAACTTTTTCTACCGCTTTCGTGAAGAAACCCCGTGGGATTATTTTCCGCACGCTGGCGATCGAGTGAACAATGTTGGACAAGTCACTTCTGACGGGCAGACCTATTCTGCCGCAGAATCTGAGTATCCGGCGATTTGTTTTTCATCCCAACGTGCAAAGATTGTAGAAGGCACCTGTCCGGTAGAGACAAGGCAAGCAGTGTCAGGAAACGAGGTGCTGATTAAGGCAGGCAAACCCCTTGCTCAAATGACAAAATCAGATAAGCCTTATCCGCGATCGGTGGTTGCGATTGACGCAACGGGTCAAAAATTATGGCTAATTTTAGTAGACGGCAAACAGCGTCTCTATAGCGAAGGCATGACGATCGCAGAACTCACTGATTTTGTCCGACAGTTGGGCGTTGATTCGGCCCTCAATTTAGATGGAGGCGGATCGGTGACGTTGGCAGTTTCCACACCATCAGGCACAAAAATTCTCAATTCCCCCATTCAGAACAAGATTCCGATGAATGAGCGCCCGATCGCGAGTCATTTAGGGTTTTACGCCGAGTAATTCATCTCAACACCCATCCCAAAAATTGTTCTGTGTAATAGAGCGCTAACTGATTACTCACGCCATTAAACACCGCATCAAATGCATGATCTGCCCAGGGAATTTCTAGAAAAATGGCACGACTGCCGACAGACTGTAGACGATCGAATAAGCTTTTACCAAATTTTGCTTGCACAATGTGATCACGACCGCCATAAATCAGCAGAGTAGGGGGAAGCGGGCGAGTCACCCACTGGTAGGGAGACGCTCGTCGATATAAATCTGGCAACTCGTCAGGAGTGCCACCCAGAAAAGCTTTGAGAGTCGCACGAGAATTGATCGGGTCAGGGTTAGGCGGTTCTCGGTAGCCGATCGTCAACTCAACGGGGCCATAATAGTCAACGACCGCTTTAATGGGAGGTGCATCTGATTGAAACGCCGACAGCAATGCTAAATGAGCACCTGCCGATCGTCCCATTACAGCAATTCGATCACGATCGATATCATAATCATCAACATGATTCAAAATGTGGGTAAATGCAGTGTTGATATCATCCAACTGGGCAGGAAATTTGTATTGAGGCGCATGACGATAATCAATCGCGACCACTACATAGCCTCGCGCTGCCATATAGCGACTAAAGGCTGCATTGCTATCAGGAGTGCCATATTGCCATGCGCCACCATAGATCATGACGATCGTCGGATATTTCCCTTTCTGCAACGGTTGATAGAGATTAAGCGTTAGTGGAACATTATCAGGAGCCGCAAACTGAATCTTTGACGTATAGCGAATATCGCTGTCAGGAATTCCACGAAACAGATCAAACAATAGAGGATCAGGACGCATCATTGCTCGTTTAGTTTGCGGAATCTGATTTATGTAATCTGCACCTAACGTTGACTGCATCGCTATACTAAATCGCTGATTTGTAGACGGAAATTGCAGTAAAGGCAATAGGCTTAATATCAACGCCACAACACTGCCAACGAGCAATAGACGAGAAAGCCAACCCTTGCGGAGAAATCTTAAAAGCAGGAGAATCGCGATCGCATTCACGCCAACTAACCAGGGACTGATCTCTGGCGCACCCACTCCTAGCGGCAACAAAAATAGTGTTGGTGCTGGGATCACAATCCATAGTGAGAGAAACAACCCGATCAGACTCAGTGCCGAAGGAATAAAACTAGCCAGAAGAAAGGCAAAGATCGATGCCAACGATCGAGTTTTTCGGAAGCGTGGCTGATTTTCCTGCGACATTTGCCCCCTATCGATTCGAGTCAGTTTGCGAGTCATAACGACTGCTGTAATGTTATCAGCGTTGCCTGCGATCAGGATGAACTTCTACCGTATTTTCTATCGCTGAAGCCTATTTTTTCGGCTCCTTCGTCGCTTTTTTACCCCTGCTGGGGCCTTTAGTCAAAATCGTTATGACTATGATATAGTTGTTACAGTTCGTATTGAATCTGTAGTCTCACTTTGAGACAGTAGACCTACTGCTAAGGAGAATTTTTCCCATGACCCATGCCAACGAAGGATGTCTACGGGTCGGTCAACCCGCTCCCGAATTTACAGCAACGGCTGTCGTCGATCAAGAATTCAAGGACATCAAGCTGTCTGACTATCGCGGCAAATATGTGGTTTTGTTCTTTTACCCTTTAGACTTTACCTTCGTTTGCCCGACTGAGATCACGGCATTTAGCGATCGCCATCAAGACTTTAGCGCCATCGGCACCGAGATTTTAGGGGTGTCTGTCGATAGTGCATTTTCGCACCTAGCTTGGATTCAGAGCGATCGTAAATCGGGCGGTGTTGGCGACCTCAACTATCCTCTCGTGTCTGACATCAAGAAAGAAATCAGCCTTGCTTATAACGTGCTCGACTCAAATGAGGGCGTTGCATTGCGCGGTCTGTTTATCATCGATAAAGACGGCGTTATTCAACACTCAACGGTTAACAATTTGTCGTTTGGGCGCAGCGTTGATGAAACCCTCCGCACTTTGCAAGCAATTCAATATGTGCAGTCTCACCCCGATGAAGTCTGCCCCGTAGGTTGGCAACCTGGTGACAAGACGATGAACCCTGACCCTGTGAAGTCAAAAGAATTTTTCGCAGCCGTGTAGTCGATCGTTAATATAAGTAAGTGGATGGTAGTCAATGGCTACTGTCCACTATTTTTTGAGAAAAAGGTGTTATATGTTGACTTTCACTGACTTTAGCGGTTTATTTAATCGGCGTTTTTTGAATAATCTCTTTCCGATTCCGGCAACCAATCGGTTAGCGTTGGGTTTAGTGACTCCTGGGTTTGAGTTATCTGACATCACCCACGATCGTCAAATTAAACTGTCTGATTATAAAAACGATCGTCCTGTGATTCTTGCCTTTACTCGCATCTTTACTGAAAAGCAATATTGCCCGTTTTGCTTTCCTCACATTAAAGCCCTCAACGAACAGTATCAGCAGTTTGTCGATCGTGGGGCAGACGTGTTGATGATCACAAGCACTGACCCCCAGCAAAGCAAAAAAGTTGTTCAAGATTTGGGGCTAAAAATGCCTTTGTTGAGCGATTCTAGCTGTCGCGTGTTTCGCGATTATCAGACGGGTCAAGCGCTGGGCGCACCGTTACCTGCTCAGTTTTTGCTCGATCGTCAAGGCATTCTCCGCTATAAGCATTTGTTTTCGTTTCTTAATCACAATGCTAGTGTAGACACATTGCTATCTGCGTTAGATCGGGTGTGAATTAAATAAGATATAAATCTTGTGGAGTAGGCATCTTGCCTACACAGAGACAGTGGGACGGCTATCCCACTTTGCTTAATCCAGAATCCCAAGGATCGTCTCAATTAACGCTGGAAGATGATGCGGAGAATTAACAATGAAGTCAGCCCCGTGAATGGTTAACTCTGACGCTGTTCCATAGCCGTAAGTAACTCCGATCGCGCAAACACTATTCTGTTTTGCGCCAATCATGTCATGTTTACGGTCGCCAATCATTACCGCATCAGTTGATACGATTTGTTCTGTTTGTAAAACATAATGAATCAAATCGCCTTTGTTACTGTGAGTTCCATCTAATTCACTGCCGTAAACACGATCGAACCATGACGACAATGCGAAATGATCAATAATGCGGGTCGCGTAAATGTGTGGTTTTGAAGTTACAACAAACGCCCGAAAACCATCAACACGAAACGATTGTAGAATCTCTGGAATCTGAGGATAGAGCGTGTTTTCAAACAGTCCGATCGTAGAGAAGCGATCGCGGTAGAAAGACAACGCACGATCGACGATCGCCCGATCTGAAGTCTGCAATAGCTCTGCAAAACTCTGCTGGAGCGGAGGGCCGATACACCAACACAAATCTTCAGCATGAGGTGGAGTGTAACCGAGTTTAGACAACGCATATTGAATGCAGCGAGTGATTCCAGGCTTAGGATCAGTCAGTGTTCCGTCTAAATCGAATAGAACCGCGCGAGAAAGTGTTTTGCTAGGCATTAAATTGACAGGAGTACTCTATGATTTTCGACCAATCTGAGTTTGAAATCCGGTGCGAATGGGGAGAACAAGGCGTTGCACAATTAGCGCCGATTAGTGATGTTGTGATTATCATAGACGTTCTCTCGTTCTCAACCTGTGTTGAAATCGCCAATAGCCGAGGCGCAATCGTCTTTCCCTATCTATGGAAAGATCATTCTGCTCAAGATTTTGCCACCTCAATAAATGCAGAACTCGCAGATAGACGCAACAGTGGTAGTCGTTATGAACTTTCCCCGGCATCCCTGGCTCAGGTTGCAAACAACACTCGATTGGTGCTGCCCTCGCCCAACGGTTCCACGCTCAGCTTAAAAACGGGCAAGACTCCAACTCTAGCTGGCTGCTTGAGAAATAGTCGAGCGATCGCGGCGACTGCCACAACTTATGGCAAGCGTATCTCTGTGATCCCGGCTGGAGAGAAATGGCAGGATGGCAGCCTTCGCCCTTCTTTTGAGGACTGGGTTGGGGCAGGGGCAATTCTCAGTCATCTCAAAGGAAATTTGTCTCCAGAGGCACAGGCTGCAATTGCAGCTTATCAAACTGCTCAATCAAACTTGAAATCACTTCTCAAACGCTGTAGTTCTGGCAAAGAATTAATCGAGAAGAGATTTGAGCAAGATGTTGATCTGGCAACCGAATTAGAGGTAAGTGATTGTGTTCCCACGTTGGTGAATAGCGCTTATGTCGATCGAGCAGCACAACAAACTCCATAACTGAACCGAGATGACAAGATGACGCTTTATGACACGATCGGCAAACACTACCTTCCAGATCACTTGAACATATATTAAGAAATTATTAAATCTGACATCAAAATATATCTTAGATTACCTGCTTTTCAAAAATCGTTATGATACCTTGATCTTAGTATACTACACAAAATCGATAGACTTACTGTAGTTTCATTGAATACGTTATGCTGCGACAGGTTCTCAAAGTCTAGTTGCTACTGTCGCTATTAAACCACCTTGATTAATCCTTTCAATTCATTGACTCAGCGACTGTTTAATATGTCAACTTGCACTCGTCAGTTCGATCGCCGCAATCCCATACTCCTCATTCACGGACTTGATGGCAGCAGATGCGCTTTTCGGAGAATGTTACCCGATCTAATGGAGTCAGGCTGGAAGGTTTACAGCTTAGACCTTGTTCCTAATGATGGTGGAGCGAAGCTAGAGTATTTAGCAGAGCAGGTTGCTGACTATATTGCTCAGACATTTGCGCCGAGGCAAGCGATCGATATTGTTGGCTATAGCATGGGCGGAATTGTGGGTCAGTATTACATTCAGAATCTCGGTGGAATCGATCGAGTCCAAAGATTGATTACGCTTTCAACGCCTCATGCAGGTTCCTGGTGCGCTTATCTTCGCAACAATGCAGGCTGCCAGCAACTTCGTCCAAATAGCGCTTTCTTGAAGCAATTAAACCAGCGATCTGAAATGCTGAAACACCTTAACTTCACTGCAATTTGGTCGCCCTTTGACGTGTTGACAATGCCGATCAGTCGATCGCAGTGGGTGGTCGATCGCAGTGTTCAAATTAACGTTTTACGACACAAGCGAATTCCCAGCGATTCTAGAATATTCCAAGCAGTGATGGATGCACTTCTAGAACCACATCAAGATAAATCTCAAGCGTTGACTCGCTCAACTTCGGCAGTGTTCTCGACACAAGAGCAAACATCATCAGAAGTATTAGCTGGAGCCATATCATAATCACATTTTATAAACAGAAGTGATGCAAATGTACACCAACGATCAAGCCTAGCAGAGTCACTAGCGAACTATTCCCTGACCCCATGCTTAATAGGGTGGTTTCATACAACAGAGGAAAAACATAGAAGCCTGATTGCTTGATTTTGGGGCTAGGGGGCAAAACTATTCTGCTTCTCACGACTGGTTCGGGATTGGTATACATGAGAAAACTGTTTACTTACAACGCATAAAGGGAATCTTGAGCTTACAGAACATTCTAAAAGCCGGGAAAAATGTATGCCCAAGATCACCGCTCTTCGATGGTTATCTCGTTTGAAAGTCGGGCAGAAGATCAGTTTAGGATATGCACTTGCGCTGGGTATCGCAGTCTCAGGCACGATCGTGGGCTTTGGTATTGGCAATCAATATCGCCAACAGGCCTCGCAGAGACAAAAGCACACGCGTAACGAAGTGGAAATACTTCCAAAGAGTCAAACTTTGACCTAAAAGCTGCTGTGGAGAGCGACGACGAAGTTGGAGTTCTTGCCCAGTCTTTTAATCACCTAATTCATTCCGTTAAACAGCTATTAACGCAACAACAGATTGCCAATGATCAGCTCGCTGCTTATAACCAAACCTTAGAACAAAAAGTTGAGGAAAGAACCCAAGAACTTAGTGGTAAAAACAGCCAGTTGCGAGAGCTTCTAGAAAAACTGCGTCAATCTCAAGTTCAAATTGTGCAAAGCGAAAAAATGTCGAGCTTAGGGCAATGAGTGGCAGGCGTTGCCCATGAGATCAACAATCCGGTCAACTTCATTCACGGTAACTTGACTCATGTACAGGACTATGCGGACAACCTACTAAATTTTGTGCAACTGTACCAAAAGCATTATCCTAATCCGATCTCTGAAATCACCACAGAAGCCGAAGAGATTGACCTGAAGTTTTTGCAGGACGATTTGCCCAAACTCCTCAGTTCGATGAAAATCGGCACCGATCGCATCCGTCAAATTGTCTTGTCGCTCCGCAACTTTTCGCGGATGGATGAAGCCGAATTCAAAGCGACAGATATCCATGAAGGCATTGACAGCACGCTACTGATTTTGCAACACCGCTTAAAAGCTAGACCAGAACGCCCAGAGATCGCAGTCATTCGAGATTATGGCAATCTGCCCTTAATCGAATGCTACCCCGGACAACTCAACCAAGTATTCATGAATATTTTGGCGAATGCGATCGACGCCCTCGAAGAACTCAATTCAAAAAAACCGTATCAAGAGATTCAGAGTAGCCCCACTCGCATTACGATTCGTACCTCTGCGGTGAATTCACACTGGACACAAATTGCGATCGCCGACAGTGGAACCGGGATTCCCGAATCGATTCAACACCAGATCTTCAATCCATTTTTCACCACAAAACCTGTTGGTAAAGGAACGGGAATGGGAATGGCGATCAGCTATCAAATCGTCACAGAAAAACATGGTGGCAAGCTTACTTGCTCTTCAAGACTGGGAGAGGGAGCAGAGTTTGTGATTCAAATTCCTATGCGACAGCAAGCCTTCAAAGCAGTTTAACAAGATGACTTGTAATCTTTTGCAGGAAATTTTATCTGAAAGTAGAGCAGCCGGGTATTGATCTGCATAGATTTCTAAATGCGTTGATCGTTGGGCTTCAACCTCGAAAAACCTGCCGACAAAATCCGTCACAATGAGGGATGAGCCACTAACGCTGAGATCATAGAGACCCATGACGATCGCCCCCCTAAGTTGGACAGAACTCGCAGCCCTCACAGACTTTCAAATCGATCCCGTCAACGGTGCCACCA
Organism: Phormidesmis priestleyi ULC007; assembly: GCF_003003695.1. Classification (NCBI taxonomy): domain Bacteria; kingdom Bacillati; phylum Cyanobacteriota; class Cyanophyceae; order Leptolyngbyales; family Leptolyngbyaceae; genus Phormidesmis; species Phormidesmis priestleyi. The sequence continues at coordinate 74,307 of NZ_PVWG01000007.1, read as the reverse complement.
ACGCCCAAGCCCACTTACGCTTATTTGGTCAAACTGAAGCCGCTGTGCGGGTGACACTCTACCGCGATAACCACGCCTGGTGCCCCTATTGCCAGAAAATTTGGCTGTGGCTAGAGGAGAAACAAATCCCCTACCGCATCGAAAAAGTCACCATGTTCTGCTACGGGGAAAAAGAAAGCTGGTACAGGCGCAAAGTGCCATCAGGGATGCTGCCCGCGATCGCGCTAGACGATCGCATCATCACCGAAAGCGATGACATTTTGATTGCCTTAGAACAAGTCTTTGGTGCTTTAGGTGCGGGCATGGAAGATCCCGCTGTCCTTCCCTTGCGACGGCTAGAGCGACTGCTCTTTAGAGCCTGGTGTGCCTGGCTTTGTCGGCGGGCAGGTTCGTCGCGAGAAGAGCAGCGTCACCGCGATCAGTTCATTAGCGTGGTCGCGAAGGTCGAGGAAGCGCTCGATCGCACTCCAAGTCCTTACTTCCTCGATGAGTTTGGCACTGCCGATGTGATCTTCACGCCCTATGTTGAACGCATGAATGCTAGTTTGTTCTACTACAAGGGCTACTCTCTGCGAGAAGACAATCCTGGCTTGGCTGCCTGGTTTGCGGCGATGGAAAGCCGCCCCACCTATCGGGGCACTCAGAGCGACTTTCATACCCATGTGCATGATTTGCCGCCGCAAATGGGAGGCTGCTGGGAGAACAGTGAGCCGCAAACGCAACTCAACCAAGACCGCGTAGATCACGGCCCCTGGGATGGGCTACCCGATGTCACGTATCCAGAACCAGAAACCTCTCGTGCTGAAGCACTACACCGCGTGATCAAGCACCGAGCCAATATTGTTCGAGTCAACCCTGCTGATGACCCTTTAATAGACGAAGCTCTGCGGTGTGCCCTCACTCAAATGATGACGGGTGAAGCCTGTATGCCACCGTCAGGGTCTGATCTTGCCCTGCGATATTTGCGCGATCGCATCAATGTGCCCCGCGATATGTCCATCTATGCCGCCAAGCGACTGCGGGAATCTCTAGAGAAAACCGCTGCTCTGGTGGGCGATCGTCAGAGTCCGCTGTTACCGACTCAACATCGGCGAGACCAAGACCCGGCTGATTTTGCTAGGAGTTAACGTCAGTTCGACAGAAGTGGGTTGCTCCGGTTGTGAATTCGGAAGAGCTACCTAAATCCTCCAAAATTTGGGGACTTAGAGCCAAGACTTCCGGTTCAAAGTCCCCCAGAATGGGGGATTTAGGGGGCAGAAGCCGCTGACAAGGCAGCGAAAAAACTCGTCGTTCTGCAACGCCCCAAAGATTTAATCATTCACAGCCCGATCGCCCCTTAAAAAGTAAGCGGTGATCTGACAACCTGCGCCTAGTTCGCTGACAATTTCTAGCTGTCCGCCCATTGCTGCCGATCGTTCTTGCATTCCTTGAAGTCCATATCCCGATCGCAGTTGATTGGTCTGAAAGCCTTTGCCGTTGTCTTGAAGCGTCAGCGATAATCCTTCAGCCGTGGTTTGAATCTGGATCTGAACGATCGTCGCTTCGGCGTGTTTGCAGATATTGGTCAGTCCCTCTTGAATGATGCGATAAACGACCTGATTGACCGCGCTCGAAAGGGGATGTGACAAATCAATTTGGCACTCTGGCAATACATCAGTCAGGTGATAAAACTCTTCAGCTAGGTTGACGATCGCCGCTTCGAGCAATTGTCCTTGAAGGGGATCGGCCCGAATGGCGGAAACCGATTCACGCACGGCTTGCAGGGCTTCAGAACCCAGTTGTTTCGCTTCGGCTAATAGCGATCGTGCCCGATTGTGGTCTACATCCCAGAGAGCTAAAGCCGTCTCCATTTGCACATTCAGCGCAACGAGAGAATGCCCCAGCGAGTCGTGAATGTCACGGGCGATGCGATTGCGTTCCTCGATTGCCGCCATTTCCTCAATGCGTTGATTGAGCGATCGTTCTTGGTCGAGCGATCGTCGGAGTTCGGCTTCTGTGTGCTGCAATCGCCGATTTTGATCTTGCAGTTGCAGTTGTAGGCGGCAAAGCTTGAGTTGATGCTCGATCCGCACCAAAACCTCCTCAATCTGAAAGGGTTTGGTAATAAAGTCAACGCCTCCAACCGAGAAGGCATGCACCTTATCAAGGGCCTCATTCAACGCACTGATAAAAATAACCGGAATTTCCTGCATTTGGGAATCGGACTTGAGGTGCTGACACACTTCGTATCCAGTCATTCCAGGCATATTGATGTCGAGCAGAACCAGATCGGGCGGTTGAGCTTGCATTCCAATCAGCGCGATCGCACCGTTGGTAACACTCCGAACTTCGTATCCCTGATCAGCAAGCATGGCTGACAGTAGCCGAAGATTGTCTAAAGTGTCGTCTACGATTAGGATGTCTCCCTTGACTGATGGGATGCACTGCATAATGTCTGGCAGAATTAGGCGAAGTATTAATTATCACACGACTGCTAACAGAGGCTACAACAAGCGGTGTTAACTGTGATAGATATGAAATTAAGACCACACGATAGATACGACGATCGATCTATAGAACGTGCTTGGATTGATCTTAAGAGCAGCGATCGAGAATGAGTTGATATCGTAAAGAAACATTACTTTTAGACGACCAAAATAATTCTTATCGCACTTCAAAAAATAAGCAATAAGTCATACACAGAGAGTTTCCTAGCCTTTGTTTCACTCAAACAGGTGATTTTGTTTGCGATCGTTCATCTCTTAGATTGGGTCAGGACAATTTATTGAATTTGAGAGATGTTTAAGCTAGGTTGTTTTAACAGTCCTTAGCTTCGTTGCTGACCCACCCAGAAATCAATTTCTGGGCTAATAGCAAAAGTCCGATGAATCGGACTGAGAGACTGTTCAACCCATTTCAATGGGTTTTAGCTATGAGCCTGGAAATTGATTTCCGGGCGAGATGAAACCGTAGCGAGAAGGTGTTAGAACACGCCCTAATATTCGCACCACACAACACCCGTTTAATTTGAGGAGTTTGGGTATGCGTCCTCTCACCCATCGGCTTTCAAAGCTTGCTAAAAGTGTGCCACTACGCCGCGTTCTGGTGGTGCCGTTTGTCCTGCAAATTTCGTTAGCGGTTGGGCTGATCGGGTGGCTATCGATTCGCAATGGGCAACAGGCAGTCAATGAGGTCGCCGTACAACTGCGGAGCGAAATCACGGCTCGAATTCAACAATATTTGCAAACCTATGTTGAGACTCCTCACAAAATTAATCAACTCAATGCCGATGCGATTCGACTGGGTGAAGTCAACCCTCAAGATTTTGCAGCGTTAGAAGAACACCTTTGGTATCAACTTGAAACTTTTGACACCGTGACCGCCGTTTACGTTGCGTCAGAATATCGAGAACACGTTGCGGTAGAAAGAGCAGAAGATGGTCGCTTTCAAGTCAAAGTATCAGGTGATTCTACAGGACACGCAGTTAAGATCTATGCCGCCGATCGCCCAGGACATCGCACCAAACTCTTAAGATCTAAGTCTAACTATGATCCTCGGACTCGCCCCTGGTATCAATCTGCGGTCAAGTCGGGAACCGCAAACTGGGGCGGAATCTATAAACTGTTTGCCACACCTCAATATGTGTTGAATGCCAGCTTGCCGATCTATGACGATCGTCGCAAGCTGTTAGGCGTGGCTGCCGTAGATTTCTCACTGACGGGAATCAGTCAATTTCTCCGCAGTCTCAAAATTGGACGATCGGGCGAAACATTTATCCTCGAACGTCGCACCGGGTTACTCGTCGGCAGCTCTGCGACTCAACAACCCTTTGTGATTCAAAACCCGACTGCGCCGATCAATCAGCAGACTCCGATTCGGGTCAAAGCCACCGAAAGCAGCGATAGCTTGACGCGACGCACTGCCAAATATTTACAACAACGCTTTGGAGACTTGCCGCAAATTGATCAGACTCAACAACTAGATTTTGATCTCGACGGTGATCGGCAATTTTTACAAGTTGTGCCGCTTAAAACAGTTCAGGGGTTAGATTGGCTGATCGTCGTGGTGGTTCCAGAACGGGATTTCATGGATCAGATCAATGCCAACACTCGCACCACGATCGTGCTGTGTCTGATCGCGTTTGCCCTAGCAACTGCTCTGGGCATTTTGACCGCTCGCTTGATTTCCCAACCCATTCTGCGGTTAGGAAGCGCAGCTAAAGCGATCGCCGCCGGAGATTTAGACCAAACCGTCTCGGTCACTAGCACCACTGAGTTAAATGGGTTGGCTCAGTCCTTTAACCAAATGGCGCAGCAATTGCGCGAGTCTTTCTCAGCCCTGGCGCGAACCAATGAGGAATTAGAAGACCGGGTTGAGCAGCGAACCACTGAATTGGGCGAAAAAAATTCGCTGCTTCAGCAAGAAATCAGCGATCGCCAAAAAGCAGAGGCGGCGTTGAAAATGTCTGAAGCAGAACTCCGGCTGATGTTTGCAGCGATGACCGATATCGTAGTGGTTTTCGATGCAAAGGGGCGTTATCTGAAGTATATGCAAACGCAATCCTTCACTTATACGTCTGATGTCGATCTAATTGGTAAAACTGTTCATGAAGTTTTATCTGAATCGGTTGCAAACACAATCACAGATGCAATTCAGCAAGCGTTACATCTCCGAAAGCAGCCTAATGCTTCTGATAGCACTCGCAAAAATATTTTTGTTGAATATCATCTCTCGATCGGTCATCAAGAAACCTGGTTTCTAGCCAGCGTCGCGCCGTTGTCAGACGATGCAGTGCTGTGGGTCGCTCGTGATATTAGCAAGCTCAAAAAAACCGAGGCGGCACTCAAACAAGCCAAAGAATCTGCCGATGCTGCCAACCTTGCTAAAAGCCAGTTTCTCTCAAACATGAGCCACGAACTTCGCACGCCGCTGAACATTATTCTCGGCTTTACTCAATTGCTGTTGCGGCATCGATCGCTCAACCCTCAACAGCAAGATTATCTAGACACAATTAATCGCAGTGGCGAAGACCTGCTGACTTTAATTAATGACGTGTTGGAAATGTCTAAAATTGAAGCGGGTCGCGTGACTCTGAATGAAACAAACTTTGACTTTTACGAACTCCTCGATCGGCTGCGTCAAATGTTTGATCTCAAAGCTCGATCGCGAGGGTTAGAACTCGTTCTAGATCGCTCCGACGAGGTTCCTCAATATATCTGCATGGATGAGAGCAAGTTACGCCAGATTTTAGTCAATCTGTTAGGTAACGCCATTAAATTTACGCAGATTGGAAGCGTAACGCTGCGAGTCACCACCGACCAAACTGCGCCCGATCGCTCCATCATCCTGCGCTTTAGCGTTGAAGACACCGGGTGTGGCATCGCTGAAGCTGACCTTTCACCCCAAAATGGCTCTGACACAGCCCCCTTATTTGAGCCGTTTGTGCAGACAGACGCGGGTCAAAAAGCTCAAGAAGGCACAGGCTTGGGGTTGCCGATCAGTCAGCGATTTGTGCGGCTGATGGGCGGAGATTTAACGGTGAAGAGCACGTTAGGAGAAGGTTCGATCTTTACGTTTGCGATTCCAACTCACCCTGCAATTCTAGAGGTCTTGCCCACCTTTACTCCCAGTCGGCAAGTCGTCAGCCTAGCAGCAGGACAGCCTCACTATCGCATTCTAATTGTTGAAGATAAATTAGAAAATCGACGGCTGTTAGTCGAGTTATTGGCTCCGATCGGGTTTGAGTTACAAGAAGCGGTAAACGGACAAGCGGCGATCGAACTTTGGCAAAGCTGGGCACCTGACTTGATTTGGATGGATCTCAGAATGCCCGTCATGAATGGATTTGAGGCAACCCAGCACATCAAAGCCGCCAATAATTCCGCCCCAGTGATCATCGCGCTGACCGGAAGCGCCTTTGAGGAAGATCGCTTAACCGCTCTGTCTGTCGGCTTTGATGATTTTGTGCGTAAGCCCTTTCGGACGAGTGTGATCTTTGAGAAGATGGCTGAACACTTGGGCGTTCGCTATGTTTATGCCGACGAGTCAGACGATCGTCAAAATGCGTTATCCCCGGATCCTTCTCTTACGCCTTCAGACTTGAGTGAGATGCCGATCGAATGGATCGACCAACTGCATCAGGCAGCACTCCGCATTAATGCAAAGCAGATTTTGCTGCTGATTGAGCAAATTCCTGAACCCTATGATCATCTCGTTAAAGCGCTGACCGATCTCGTCGATCGCTTCTGTTTTGAAGAAATCATCGCGTTAACCCAACGGTAGGGACACGGCATGCCATACCCCTACGTAAACTTTGCTGTCGAATCTCTCACAATTGGGGAAATTACTTCTAACCTTAGAGATTAAGGAGTCTAAAAAGCTTTTTGCACAAAGTTGGTTGTTTCAACTTTATCGATGCATCTGCAAAAATCTTGTTTAGGTTCGGCTCCGACTGTCATCGCAAACAAGGGATGAAACCATGTCTCAACATCATGCCGCAGAATTTTTTAAAGCGGTTAAAAAAGACCAGGCTCTGCAATCAAGATTGAAAGCAACCAGCGACCCGATCGCGTTCGTTCAGATTGCCGCCGATCAAGGCTATCACTTCTCAGAAGACGAGTTAGAAAGCGCTCTCGATCAGCTTTCTGAGGCTGAACTTGCAGCTTTATTTAACCCTGGTGTAGGAAGTCGCGAACGAATAGTTCCCCGATAGCTGGGTGGAATTGAATAGAAGACCCTCATCCCCAACCCTTCTCCCCAAGGAGAGGGGAGCCAGAATTCAAAGTCCCTCTCCTTGGGGAGAGGGATTTAGGGTGAGGGTAGCTGTGTTAACAACAATTGCCCAGTTAATAGGTGAAAATTATCGGATGGAATATCTATCCGCGCTTTGGCTTGCGCTGATGATTTGACAGATAAGTAATCACTAATAGAGCAAGCCCAATCAGTGCAAACGAGAAAATCGTGGTCAGAGTACCCAAGGCATATAGGGCAGGAGACGTGACATTGGTAGTCATGCCAAAAATTTCGAGGGGAAGCGTATTGGTGTCACCCGATGCCAGAGATGTGCGCGTAAACTCGTCGTAGGACAATGTAAAACTGAGGAACGCCACACCCACCACACTAGAGACAATCAGTGGAAACACAATTTGCCAGAATGTAGTAACATCATTGGCACCCAGGTCACGAGAGGCTTCTTCGTAAGCTGGATTAAACCGCCCAAAAATTCCTAACATAATTAAGAACGCAAACGGGATAGTCCAGGTGAGATGCGCTCCCAACGCTGAGGTATACCAGGCGCTTTCTAAACCTACTAAGTTAAACACCACCGCAATCCCTAATGAAATCAAAATGCTGGGAACAATCAGGCTGGAAATGGTGAGGTAAAAAATCCAATTCGATCCTTTGAATCGGCTGCGAAACGCCATTCCCGACATAACGCTGAAGATGACGGTCAACACCATGACAATCAATCCTAAACAGAGCGATCGCCAGAAAGCATCAGTAAAGTTTCCGACCCGTTGTTCTTCAAACACAGACTGCATCCACATGAAGCTAAACCCTTTCATAGGAAAGGTTAAGTTGCCTTCAGGGCCTTGCAATGACAGGATGAAAACGGCAGACATCGGGCCGTAAAGGAACAGAACAAACAGTCCAAAGAAACCTGCCAGCAAGTAATAGGAGAGTGGGCGTTTTTTCTTTTCCATAATTCCTTTACAGTTCTTTGCGAATATCAACAACACGCAAAATAGCAGATACCAAAATTAGCGTAATCATTAGCAAAATCACAGCATTCGCGGCAATCCTCGTGTCCAGCAATCATTCTCAGAACAGTCGTTTTACCGCAACCACTTGGGCCTAAAAGACAACAATATTTGCCAGCCGGAATGTCGAGCGTCACGTTTTCAACGGCTATTACAGAACCGTATTTTTTGGTGACCGATCGTAGAGATACCCCAGCGGCGGCTTGCGCCAAAGCTTGCTGAATATCAGTCGCAGATGAGGCAGTTCTGTTTACTCCAACCGTTTTTCTTCCAGCATCAATGGTCATAGTTGCTCCTGAACAAAAAGAATGGATGTCATGAAACCTGATGAACTCAGTAAAGGTCTCTAAATGAATGCTCTAAACTAGTTGGAAGACTGCCTGACGAGGATTTACTTAAAAGCCTCTGCGGTGTCAACATGCTCCTGGGTGATGTCTACTTAAACTGACTAGTAAACTATTAGATCCAAAGAGGTTCTAAAACTGACATCTCCGATACAATCTCTGTTAACTAAGTTGTGAACAGTAATTGTATACAACTTTTGTACACGGCTTCTAATATCAGAAAAGTGTTTCTGGATACAATTCAACAATTTTGATCAAGAATGTGAGGACAATCAGGACGATCGCACTTAGCTCAAAGGTCTGCGTAAAAGCTTTTCAGACGATTATCAGTTCATCAGAAACAGGAACTATGAAGCGGGCTAATCAAGAACGGGATGATCACAATTTGTCAAATTTGGCGGCTAACATAGCTATGGGAGGCAAAGATGGATCATCGTCTCTCAATTCGTCCCGCGATCGTACAAACTCTCCGCTAAACACTCATTCATCTATGACCGCTGCACAGTCGCCGACTCAACCCAACCCAAAACCGACCGAAGATGTTATCTACGCAGAGCTTTATAATTCCATTCTGGAGCGCAGATTGCCGCCGGAAACAAAGCTGGGCGAAAATCTTCTGGCTGAACATTATGGCGTGAGCCGCACTATCATCCGACAGGTGTTGCAACGGTTGGCGCACGATCGCCTAGTCAAGTTAGAACCCAACCGAGGCGCATTTGTCTCCAGCCTTTCGCTCGAAGAATCAAAGCAAATTTACGAGGCGTGGCGGTTAACCGAAGCGGCGATCGTCCGAGATGTTACCAAGACCATCACCCGCAAACAGATCACAGCGCTGAAAAAACTGGTCACAGAAGAGCGGCAAGCTTGCGAAGCCCAAGACATTCATCGGTTAACGCGATTATCGGCTCAGTTTCACATGCAGCTTGCTGATTTATGTCAGAATAAATTTCTTGGCAGGTTTCTAAAAGAGTTAGTGCCCCAAACTTCATTAGCATTCTTTTATGAAGTTAAAAGTATGCCTGTTTGCACCAAAGATGAACACAGCGAAATTTTAGACTACATCGCTTCTGGCAATGAGGAAGCTGCTGTCGCCGCCGCAATGCGCCACTTAGATGGCATTGAAAAAGCTCTGAATGCCCGTGCTTCACTGAAAAAACCAACTAGTTTGATCGATCTGCTAAATGCCAGAATTCCATCAATTTCTTAATGCAACACCACAGCTAGTTCAGCAGAACAGGTGTTGTGCATTACAGTTTGAGTCATGGTTCGATCGCTTCTCGGATTGTATACAAAGGTTGCATCCATAAGCGGGTATTAAAAATCAAGTCTTCTATGCTGTTGTTACCCGTGTTGACATCGCATCTTGCCCAAACAACGATCGCATTATGAGATGCCATTAGTCATACCGATTTCGGAAGCAATTGCGACTGATCGTTCAATCCGACGGGGCACGGCCGTGCCATGCCCTCATGCGGATTTGTCGCATTCACAAATTAAATTGGTATCACTATGAAAATTAAAGTCATTAACCCAAACACAACTACCAGTATGACTGAGAAGATCGGTGCTGTCGCAAGATCGGTTGCCAGCTCTGAAACTCAGATCATTGTTTGTAACCCAGAGTTTGGGCCTGCCGCGATCGAAGGACATTACGACGAGGCTTTGAGTGTAGTTGGAGTGCTGGATGAAATTCGCAGAGGCGAAGCAGAGGGCATGGATGGATACGTAATTGCTTGCTTTGGCGATCCGGGTCTGTTAGCAGCGCGGGAGTTAGCAAAGGGCCCCGTGTTAGGAATTGCTGAAGCCGCTATGCACGCTGCCAGTTTCGTCTCTACCGGGTTTTCTATTGTTACAACTTTGGGACGGACACGGGTGATCGCTCAACATCTAGTCGATAACTATGGGATGACGAAGTTTTGTCACAAGGTTCGGGCGATCGACCTGCCCGTATTGAATTTAGAAACCACCGATGCGAGAACTGCAATTTTACAAGAGTGTCGTTTGGCGCTAGAAGAAGACTGTTGTGGCGCGATCGTGCTGGGCTGTGGCGGCATGGCTGATTTACCGACACAACTAAGTCAAGAATTAGGGATTCCTGTCATTGATGGGGTCAGTGCGGCAGTCAAATTCGTGGAAGCTTTAGTGGGTTTAGGGTTGGGAACCAGCAAGGTGGGCGACTTGGCATATCCAACATCCAAATCTTATTTAGGTATGTTTCGTTAATTTAAGGTCAGTTCGACGAGTTTTTTCACTTTGTTGTCAGCAACTTCTGCTCCCTAAATCCCCCAATTCTGAGGGACTTTGAACTCCAGTTCCCCAGAATTGGAGGTTAGGGTGCGAGTTCTAAGGGTGGTTTACGTCGGGAATTTTATTCATGCAGGAGGTCTATTCAGAATGCCCGCACTAGTTATGAATAAGAACACCAATCACTCCAGCTACCTGCATAGAGCTTTCCGGTGTCGATGCCTGCGATCGCCAAAGATAACAAATTCACACAAGCTGTCACCCCTGACCCACAATAGACCAAAATCTCATCCGCCGATTGCAGTGTTGACCAGCGATCGCGTTGTTCTTTTGCAGACCGCACAAAACCATTTGCGTCAGTCACGTCTTGCCAGGGATAATTAGCGGCTCCGGGAATGTGCCCCGCGATCGGATCGATCGGTTCTTTTTCACCTCGATAGCGCTCTCCTTCACGAGAGTCAACTAATGCAACATTGGGTAAATCTTTTCGGGCTTTCACCGCGTCGATGTCCACAATCCACTGCGATCGAGGCTGCGGAATAAAGTGTCCTGATTTGCGATCGGGCTGCACCTGTGAGATCGGATATCCAACTGCTCGCCATTTTTGAAAACCACCGTCTAAAACCGCGACGCGATCGTGTCCTAAATAGCGCAACAGCCACCACAAACGAGCCGCAAATGCCAAGCGAGAATCATCATAAACAATTACTTGCGTAGAGTTTGTAATGCCCATGTCTGAAAGTTTTGCCGCCAAGTCTTCGAGATCGGGGAGCGGGTGCCGTCCTCCATGTCGCGCCACTGGGCTGGATAAATCCCGATTCAAGTCTAAATAATATGCCCCCGGAATGTGCCCGGTCTCATACTGCTGCCGTCCTAATTCTGGCTCTGTGAGCGAAAACCGACAATCGACGATCGTCACCTGCAAATCGTCTAAATGGTGCTGCAACCAATCTGCTGAAACGATCGTGTCAAACATTGATCTACACTCGCAATAACGCTACTCGGTCATTTTAAAGCGATGTCGTTTACGCCAGAGTTAACTGCCGATGGTTCTTTTACTTTTTTCTCAACTGATTATCGAGAAACCTTTCACAGTCGTTATGGTGCTCGTCAAGAAGCGATCTGCAAGTTTGTTGAACCGACGCAGTTAATCGAAAAAGCAACTCGCCCTCAGCTTAGACTGCTCGACATTTGTTATGGACTGGGCTACAACACGGCGGCTGCACTAGAGGCAATTTGGCGCGTTAACCCAGACTGTCGAGTCGAAGTGATTGGGTTAGAGATCGATGGGACGGTGCCGCAAGCCGCGATCGCTCACCAACTTTTTAGCAGTTGGCACCCCAAAGTTCGGCAAGCTCTCGCAGCATTAGCGCTAAATTTCGAGGTTCAAAGTTCGCATTTCAGCGCTCAACTCTGGTTAGGAGATGCCCGTCAAACTCTACAGCAGATCGCCCAACCCTTTGATGCGGTGTTTCTCGACCCATTTTCTCCGCCTCATTGTCCCCAGTTGTGGACGGTGGAATTTCTGACGATCGTAGCTCGTTGCTTAAAATCTGATGGCAAGTTAGCGACTTATTCATGTGCTGCCGCAGTTCGCGCTACTTTAATCGCTGCCGAGTTTAAGATTGGCTCGACTTACCCAGTGGGGCGGCGATCGCCCGGAACAGTTGCCTGCAAAAGCGCTGCTGAGTCGATGGTTCTTCCGGCTCTCTCGCTGCAAGAACAGGAGCATTTACACACTCGTGCGGCGATTCCTTATCGCGATCGATCGTTGCGTGATTCAGCGGCAACTATTCTCCAGCGTCGCGAAGTGGAGCAAAAAACTTCTTCTTTAGAGCCGACCTCTCACTGGAAAAAACGTTGGTTATATAGCAATCCTAAATGAATTGTGGGATGGGCATCGTGCCCGTATAGACTGGAAGCCTGTCCCACTCTTATGACTGAAATAGAATTGCTATATAATTCACCTATTTAAACGTTAAAGGATCTAGCGGAAAATGGCTAGATCCTTATAAGAGCAGTAGGTTAATCGATCGTAGCGGGTGTTCAATCAACAAAAGATAAAGTAGGGTTGACTTCGCAATAACACCGCTTATTGATCAGTTTCTCAGCCAATTCAGGCTGCACTTTTAGTTAGGTTTTTGAGTCTCAAATAATTAAATCTGAAGTGAAGTGAGACCACCTAAAGCTAATCTTTGAAATCGTGACCAATAGAATCAGGCTCTGCGATTTGATTAAAGCAGGAGACACAAGCCTTAATCGAAAGTTTTTATTTAGAGAAGCGCTTTGCTTCCTTTGTGTCTACATTTAAGTTAGCACCAAATCAGAACTGAAGCGCGATTGTTTTATAAAGTTTATATCAGTTAATCAGACGAAATAATCAACGACAAAACCTCGTTTTAGCGCAAAATTGCACTCCAGGTTCCGGGCCCGACCACTCCATCGGCATCAAGCTGATATTTGCGTTGAGCTGCCTTAACTGCGGCTTCGGTTGCTTCACCAAACGCGCCGTCTATTGCGCTCTCAAATAAGCCCAGCGATCGCAGTCGCTCCTGCAATCCTCTGACTGCTTCGCCGCTCATGCCTTTTCTGAGAATGGGAAAGGTGGCAGAAGTGGGAGCCGTTTCGCTCGATCGAGGCAAAGGGGCGCGAGGCGTAACGCTCGGAGTCGGCGCGATCGGATCAGGGGGAAACAAGCGCTCCCAGGTGGCAGGGCCAACAACGCCATCTTTGCCCAACCCGGCAGCTTCTTGAAATCGCCCAACCGCCGCAACGGTAGTGTCTCCAAAAAAGCCGTCTACTGCGCCATCGTAGAATCCTAGCAGTCTCAGGGTAGCTTGAAGCTCGTTCACATCAGCGCCACGACTGCCCGATCGCAGAGTCGATCGACCCGTTCCCTCACTCGCAGCAACAGAATTAGGACGCTCTAGGGTGGGGGCTTGCGATAGAGTTAAAGCGCGGCTCTCAGCACTGGCAACGCTTTGAGCGTTCAAACTACCCAAGCACACTAAACCGAATGCGCCACAAAATATCCACCAGCGTGAAATAGTGCTGGCTTTCGGGGCATTGATCGGGCATCGATCCATGAGACTTGACCCTCAGCAGAATTGTAGACGTGATTCTAAACAAAATTATTTTAAGCGATAAACTAACTAAATGTAGGGGAGAAATCGAAACACTTGGCATCAACAGTGCTATATATGACGATTGGAGCGTTTAGTCCACTACTGAAATTGTGAAAGAACCCATCACTTTGTGTTGTCTAATCCTGGTTTTAAAAACAATTGCGATCGAACGATCGATTGCGAGAGGGTACGGCATGCCATGCCCCTACACGTTCACAAATCAACCTCATGCAATACGCGCTTCTGCATCGATTTCAAGCAACCCTGTTAGGGGCAGTTTTAGGAGAAACCATCGGGCTTCATCCTCTTCAACATCCTAATAGAAAGGCTCAGCCCAAACTTCGATGGGCGACCCTGACTCAGTTCTATACTCAGCAGTTTCTTCAGCACAACCGATTCGACGCGCTTGAATTTTGTGAGGAACCGATGCCAAAAACGGCGGGAGAAACTATTATTGCGCTCTTGCCCGTCGCATTGTTTTTTCACGAAGACCGCTTGAAATTGGGGCAAACGCTAAACCAGGTGGCGTGGCAGCGATCGCCGATCGCCCAGCAAGAAAGCTTTGCGGTGGGATGCGCGATCGCCGAGGCTCTGCAAGAAAAGCTCGATCCCCTGACTCTGATTCTCACAATTATTACCTATCTCAAATCTCAAAGCCGAGCCGAGACTGCTAGCATTGATCAGCTTGAGCAAGTTCAGAGACTGCTCGATGAGCAAGCAGGGCTAGAAACCGCCCTCAATCGGCTGACCACAAATTCAGACAATGACGAAACGATCGGGCTGGCGTTTTACTGTTTTCTCAGCACTCCTCATGATCTGCGACTAGCCTTATTGAGAGCCGCGCAGACGGGCACTCGATCGCCGATTGTGGGTGCGCTGACGGGCGCATTGTCTGGCGCATTTAACAGCATGAGTGGCATTCCGATCGAGTGGCAGTTAGCGCTTGACTCTTGGAAAACCCCTTCTGAGCAAATTGTCACCCAGCCCGACCTTTTAGAGCTGGCAAATTGCTTACTTGCAAGCTGGTCTGGTGTTTATAATCCTCTAACCTCCTCAAAAGAATTTAGGCAAATTGCGGCGATCGCGGCTCCGCAAGTGATCAGAAAAGCCATGTAGCTGCCAGTCATACTAAATATTTCTTGAGTGAATTTTTATAGTTGAATTATGCAGATAAAATGTGAAGTCTAGAGGAGAGAAGCTATTCCATAAGACACTTACATTACAGTCGATTCAATCAACGCTTCGTCTCAACTCTGTCGATTTGGCTGTTCCGCATCACCCCACCCGTCAGCATCTATGCGATCTTTTCAGTCTTTGACCCGACGAATTCAACAGATATGCATCAGTTCTGGCAAATCTTTGCAGCAGAAGGCGTTAAATTCGGGGTTGCCGCGCTTGATCCTGTCTTCGATTCCAGCCTCGGCAAATCTGTCTCAGGGCAGCAAACGTCTGCGAAAACGACTCAGCTTTCGAGAAGGGGTGCATCCGACGATCGTCATTGCAATCACGGTCATTTCGATCACGAGCGCCTTTGGGCAACGGTTTTATAATCAACCGCAGTTAAGCGTCGGCAAAGTTTCGTCTCAGACCATTCACGCGCCTGCCGATGCAAACGTCATCGACACTAAAGCGACCGAAGAAAAACGCAAAGCGGCCCGCACGATCGCCGTCACCGTTTTGATGGCAGATTCACGAATTAACGATCAAATTCATCAAGATCTACAAGCTGCCTTTGGGCGGGGCAACACCTTTCGGCAATTGGCGGGGGCATATCCATTTGTGGATAGCAAAACACTTTCAGCACAAACCCAACGCTATCTGCGAAAGGTCGAAGAAGGCGAATGGCGAGGAGTCTTAGCCGCTTTGCAAGAAAAAGCTCCGATTAAACAAGTTCCTGGCAAACCTGCCGTTCCAAACTTCCCCAAAACGCCGATCGCTAATCCCGCTCAAGGTCAAGCAATCGCAGAGTTACAAAACTATCGTCGATCGGGCACGCCTCAAAATCTTGCCGCGTTGCTCGATAAAGTGACTGAAGCTCGCCGACTTTATGCTGCCGCGATCGCGACCCTCAAAGAGCCGACGACGGCTCAATTTGGCGATCTTTATGACGCTGCTTTTTTAGACTTGTCTGATTTTGACTGGGAGCAGTTGCAGCTTCAAATCACTCAAGTGAACGATCGCATTCTTGCCCAGGGCATCTCGCCGGGATTGCCCCAAAGTCTGCTAGAAAACGCCGTCAATCTGCAAACTCAGGTCGGCATTGCGCCAGAGTTGAGGGCGATCGCTGCCAGACTGCTGCTGACGACGCTGCAACCCAACCTCATCAAAGATGAAGAGCAAAGCAAGCTTAAAGCAGAGCAAGCCGCTCAAGAGGTGCAGCCAGAGGTGATCTCAGTCCGGCAGGGCGAAGTGATTGTCGGTGCGGGGCAGACTATCACTCAACGAGAATTTGTGCTACTCGACTCGTTTAATCTCAGTCTCAGAGGCACTAATTGGCTCGGTTTCATCACGTTTGGGGTGGTGGTGAGTGGGGCAGTGGTGTTGTTTTGGTTTGTCGATCAGCGATTTCACGTCAAGGGCTTGCGAAATCGAGATTATGTTCTCGTATGGCTGCTGACGCTGACTACGCCGCTGCTCGTGACGCTGGGCGTTCCGTCTACCAACTTGCCTGCGATCGGGCTGCTGATGGGCACTTTCTATGGGTCTACGATGGCGTTAACCCTGACTGGGCTTTTGAGCGGGCTGTTGCCGATGGGCATGACGATCGGAGTCAGTCATTGGTTGCCCAGTGTTGCAGGTGGTTTGCTGGCTGCCTTTTTTGGCGGCAGGCTGCGATCGCGCGAAGAACTTGCCCTATTAGGCGTTGCGGTTGGGTTGACTCAAGGTGTCCTGTTTCTGATTCTCAGCGTGGCATCGGGGATGGTTTGGTATGGGCTTTTAGGAGCGACAGCAATCTATGCGCTGTTGGGTTTGGCATGGAGTATAGTCGCGATCGGGCTAAGTCCCTATCTCGAAAATCTGTTTGATTTAGTTACTACCATTCGCTTAGTCGAACTGGCAAATCCTAACCGTCCTTTACTCAAACGACTAGCAGCAGAAACACCCGGAACCTTCCAGCACACGCTATTTGTTGCCACACTCGCCGAAGCCGCCGCAAGAGAATTAGGCTGCAACGTAGAACTCGTGAGAACGGGAACGCTCTACCACGACATCGGCAAGATGCACGACCCGCAAGGCTTTATCGAAAACCAGATGGGCGGGCCCAACAAACACGATCTGATTAACGACCCCTGGAAGAGTGCGGCGATTATTAGAAAGCACGTCACTGAGGGCATTGTGATGGCGCGTAAAGCCCGATTGCCGAAAGTCGTTCAGGCTTTTATTCCAGAGCATCAGGGTTCGATGCTGATCAGTTACTTTCATCATCAGGCGCAGCAGATCTTACAGCAAGACCCAACTAAATCGGTCAACGATGACGATTTTCGCTATGCGGGGCCGGCTCCTCAGTCACGCGAAACGGGGATCGTGATGGTTGCAGATTCTTGTGAGGCGGCGCTGCGATCGCTCAAAGATGCCACGCCTGAAGATGCGCTGAATATGATTAACAAAATTTTGCGCGCCCGATGGCAAGACGGGCAACTCGCCGAGACGGGTTTGACGCGAGAAGAGATGGACACGATCGCTCAAATCTTTGTCCAAGTTTGGCAACAATCAAACCACCAACGCATTGCCTACCCAAAGCTGACTGCAAAATAGCGATTTCTTATCAAAAAAATATTGAAACTGCACCCTGAATTCACTCAAATCATTAGGAGGTGAGTAGATAATTAATTAGATTAAGCCCTTCTGCCAGTCATACAACCTATATGCAAGGCAATCTACCTCTTGTGTCGATCGGAATGCCTGTTTTTAACGGCGAAGATTTTTTAGAAGCTGCTTTAGAGTCGCTTTTGGCTCAAACATTTACTGATTTTGAGATCATTCTGGCGGATAACGCCTCTAGCGATCGCACCCCTGAAATTTGCCAAGCCTACGCTGCCAAAGATGTCCGAATTTGCTACTATCGCAACGCTCACAACATGGGTGCAGCCGCAAATTTCAATGCTGTATTTCAGATGTCGCGAGGCAACTATTTTAAGTGGGCAGCCCACGATGACCTCTGTGCGCCAATGTTTCTAGAACGGTGTGTGGAAGTTTTAGATAATAATCCGTCTGTGGTTTTGTGTTCGTCTGATGTAGGACGCATCGATTGGGCAGGAAACGAACAACCTCCCAAGCGTGACTGTCCTCGTCATCTAGATGCTTGGAGTGCGTCGGAGCGCTTTGCTGCGATCGTGCTGCAAACATTTTGGTGCTACGAGATTTTTGGATTGATTCGCTCAGAAAATCTTCGCCGTGTTCAGCCTCAAGGGAGTCACTATGGCAGCGATCGCGTGATGCTAGCCGAGCTAAGTTTACAGGGACGCTTTATGCAAATTCCTGAGCCGTTATTCTTTCGACGATTTCACCTCAAGCAATCAACCTGTCTTCCCTCGGCAAAAGCTCGTCAATTGTGGCAGAGCGGTGATCGTAAACGAAATATGTTTTGGGAACGTGGCTCGGTCAGCTTTGTGAGAGCTTTGCTCAAAGCACCCATTACTCCCCTTGAGCGACTTCAGTGTTTTGGCACTGTGCTGCGCTATTTAACCAAGTTAAAAAATTGGCTCTATTTCTTGCCAAAACAGCCTCGCCCCAGAAAACCGGAGCAGCGTAAACCAGAACAACCTTCCAATCTGGGGTAATCATAACCCTGCAAAACTGGCTGAAATTGTATCTCTGCATAGAATCGTGAAGTAAGACTGAATAGACCTCCTGCATGAATAAAATTCTCGATATAAACTGCGATCGGATCTCGCTCTGTTTGGGTCGGCTTGTGCCCCCTAAATTCCCCAAAATGGGGAATTTAGGGGGCGTTCCCGGATTCATGCAGGAGGTCTAATCTACTCATGCCGCGAGATGATTTTTCCCTATCCTTTCACGCCGCTTCCGGTTTCAGAAGGCACGATGTAGTGCTGCATCGCCACGAAGAACAGGAGAATGGGCACGATCGAGATCACCGATCCCGCCGCAATCAATCGCCAATCTAGCGTAAAGGTTCCGGCTAAGTTGGCGACTCCTAACGGCAGTGTGTATAGCTCTGGGCGATCCAACACAATCAAGGGCCAAAGGAAATCACTCCAAGAACCGATAAACACAAAAATCGATAACGTCACCAACGCTGGACGGATGGACGGCAACATGATGTGCCACCATACGCCTAGATCCGAGCAGCCATCCATGCGTGAGGCTTCTTCTAACTCTTTAGGAACTCCTTGAAATGCCTGTCGTAATAGAAAGATGCCAAACGCAGACGCGATCGCTGGAAAGATCACTCCCAAATAACTATTTCGCAATCCCAACTGCACCGCTAGAACATACAAGGGAATCATCACAATCTGAAATGGAATGAGAATCGTGGCTACGATCGCGCTAAAGATAACTTCTCGCCCTTTAAAAGACAATCTTGCTAACGGATAGGCAGCTAGTGAACAAAATAATAGATTCAATGCGACTGTTAACACGGACACGATCGTGCTGTTGAATAAATAACGCCCAAACGGATTACTTTGCCAAACGGTGACAAAATTCTCAAAAGTGGGCTGGCTCGGCAACAACTGCGGCGGAAACTGAAAAATGTCTTCAGACGGAGATTTAAACGACGTGCTGACGAGCCAAACCAGCGGAATGAGCATGAAAAAAGCGATCGTGCTCAACAAACCATAGTTGAGCAGCGATTTCCAAATCTGACGTTGTTTCATCCGTTGCAATGTGATCTATTTGGTGGCGACGACGGCTAGATTCCAGGCTAACCGCTTCATCAATGGCAGTTTTTTCAGCCCTTTATCCAGCTTCTCTAAGCGCAGATAGGTTTTTTCGAGCCGCGCCTGTTCAAGAATAATCTTCTTCCAATAGCGCTCTTGGTTTGGGTTGACTTTCTCGATTAGGTAGAACTGTAGAAAGATCCACAGCGTCGCAATCCAAAAAGTGTCGTAGTTGGTTTTAGAGTAGAGCGATCGGATGTAGTTCACCAGATTAATATCGAGCGGGGCTTCATCTTCGGTTCTGACTTCGGTTGCCATGCGACGATAGACATTAATCACCGGATTGTGCTTAAGCGGGTCCCAAAAACAGGCCTTTCCTCCCGGCTTTAGCACTCGGTGCATTTCTTTAAGCGTCATTTCAGGATTAGGAATGTGATGTAGCAGATTAGAGGCATAGACAATATCAAATGTGTCATCAGGGAAATCAATTGCCATTGCGTTAATCGTTCGCCCTTCGATCTGCACGCCATTCATTTCTGCTAATTTTAGCGCTACCTCAACCATTCCAGGCGAATAGTCAGTTGCCACACAGCGCGCACCGAGCAGGGCAAAATAAACGCTGTTTTCTCCAGCCCCACAGCCGAGATCGAGCAAATATTTACCATTCACATCGCCCAACTGCCGGAGAATAAATCGATTTTCAGGGGCAGTGCAGGCTTCAAAATAGTCAGCAACTCGAATGCCATCGACATCGATCGTGCTGGCCCAACGATCGTGAAAGTCTTGCTCTTTACGTAACACGTCTTCTTGCATAGCGCCTCACAAAAATAAGGGGTGGACAAGATGTCACCCCATAAAGTAGCACTAATTCTAAATCGATGCCGCTTTATCGAGTCTCAACGATTTCCTCAGCCATCTGCTCACTAGAAGCTGACTGCAACGCTGCATAGAGACGATTTAGCGCATTTACGTAAGCTTGAGCCGATGCCACAATGATATCGGTGTTGCCTGCGTGACCTGAAAAAATACGATCGCCATACTTTAATCGAATCGTCACTTCTCCGATCGCATCAATCCCCGCAGTGACCGATTGCACCGAGAACTCGATCAACTGGTTGGGCACATTCACAACGCGGTTGATCGCTTTATAAACTGCATCGACTGGGCCGGTTCCGGTCGCGGCATCGGTGAGTTCTTCGCCTTGCGGATTTCTCAGCCTGATCGTTGCGGTTGGATAAGCGCGATCGCCGCAAGACACCTGCACCATTTCTAACCGAAACAATTCGGGAACTTGCTGAACTTCGTCATTGGCGATCGATTCCAGATCCCAATCGGTGACTTCTTTTTTCTTGTCGGCTAAATCTTTAAAGCGAATAAACGCCTTATTTAGCTCGTTGTCACCTAACTCAAAGCCCAATTCTTTCAATCGAGTGCGAAAGGCGTTGCGCCCTGAATGCTTGCCGAGAATAATCTGATTGCTGGTCAGCCCGATCGACTGAGCATCCATAATCTCGTAGGTGTGCTTGTTTTTCAGCATTCCGTCTTGGTGAATGCCCGACTCGTGAGCAAACGCATTGGCACCGACGATCGCTTTATTGGGCTGCACCAACATTCCAGTCAAGTTGGACACCAAGCGAGACGTTTTATAAATTTCCTGAGTATTGATGCGAGTTAGCGGCGTGTCTGACTCAACAGGGCGACCCAAAAATGGGTTGAAATATTGCCGTCTGACGTGCAGCGCCATCACCAACTCTTCGAGGGCAGCATTTCCGGCTCGTTCGCCAATGCCGTTGATCGTGCATTCTAGCTGTCGTGCGCCATTCTTCACCGCTTCGAGGAAACAGGCAACCGCTAACCCCAAATCGTTGTGACCGTGGACAGAAATGATTGCCTGATCGACATTGGGCACGTTTTCTTTAATGCCGCGAATCATGTCGCCAAACTCGCTCGGGGTCAGATAGCCCACCGTATCGGGAATGTTGATCGTCGTTGCGCCAACTGCGATCGCGCGTTCTAACACCTGATATAAAAACCCTGGATCAGACCGCGCCGCATCCATCGGTGAAAATTCGACATCGGTCACAAACGATTTTGCATAAGCGACCATTTCTTCGGCGATCGCTAACACTTCCGATCGGGTCTTCTTTAACTGATATTCGAGGTGAATATCCGAGGTTGAGATAAAGGTGTGAATTCGGGCATGGGCGGCAGGTTTTAGGGCTTCAGCCGCCGCTTTGATGTCAGCCGAAATTGCCCGCGCCAAACTGCAAATAATCGGGCCGTCTTCGGTGCCAACGGCTTTGGCAATGCGCTGAACTGCCTCAAAATCGCCAGGGCTGGCATAGGCAAAACCCGCCTCAATCACATCTACGCCAAGTCGCGCCAGTTGCCGAGCGATCGCCAGCTTCTCATCGACGTTGAGGGTGGCTCCGGGGCACTGTTCCCCATCGCGCAAAGTCGTATCAAAAATGATGATCTGGTCGGGTTGAGATGGCACGTTCATGGCTCAAATAGTTGAGTAGTGGATAATGGATTGAAACCTCAGAGATGCAAAAAATAGCGATCGCATCGGGTCGCAATCTTAAAATCTATTCTAGTATGCGAATCTACTTTAAGACTGTCGATGGATGACGAACTGGGGAAGGTTGCTTTCAGTAATCGGCTTTTTCAATCTGAGGGCGAATGTCGTTGAGGTCGATGTAGCGATCGGTAACATTTCGCAATTCTCTCGCGATCATTCCTTCGGTTGACACTACGGTGATATGAGTGCTTTTAGAGCGCAGCAGTTCGATCGCTCGTTCAAAATCGCCGTCACCGCTAAACAGAATCACCCGATCGTACTGCTCAACGGTGTTAAACATATCCACCACAATTTCAATATCGAGATTGGCCTTTTGTGAATAGCGACCCGAAGTGTCGTCGTAATATTCTTTAAGAATTTTAGTTCTAACCGTGTAACCGAGGCTAATCAACGCATCTCGAAAGCCTCTTTGATCTTGAGGATCTTTCAGCCCGGTGTACCAGAAGGCATTGACTAACTCGATCTCTCGTTCACTAACGAAGTATTCCAGCACTCGTTTAGGGTCAAAAAACCACCCATTCTTTTGTTGAGCATAGAACATATTGTTTCCGTCTACAAAAATAGAGAGACGGTTCATGGAGTAATGCATAGATAATTTAAGACCTATAAATTGTAGAATCAAAATTGGAATAATTAATTCTAGCAACGCAAAACCAGTCGGTTGCTGAGAATAACGCTTCAAGTATTAATCCTCTCGGCAGTTTGAACGGCTCTGTAGTTAAACCTTGACCCAGAGTTCTCCCCTAATCAGACTCGATCGCACAACTGATCCCCGATTGAATAACTCGACCCGTCTAAGACTGTCTAAAGGTAGACGTTTTTAGAAATGAAAAGCTTTAGCGCCGCAGATAGATGACTGAGCTAATTTGGTTTTTCTTAAACTCTCCTGTTATTTAAAGTCACGATTCATAGCAACTCTTAATGATGATCTTTATAAAGTGAACTCTGAGTCATAAATGGGATTCCTCACCTATAAGACAGATTTAGGTTCATTTAATTATCACAAATATTTCAAAAACCGTGAAGGTAAAGAGTGAGTACTATTATCGTAGGGATGGAGATGGCAATTCTCCATAGCAGGTGCAGTTAAGCCGCGCGATGAGTAGTTCCTATTGCTAGACAAGACATGCCCGAAAAGCCGTCAAAGCCTCTCACAGAACCCCTAACCCAGGGTCAACCCACGCTTGTAAACGACACCACCCGACCCGAACACTACAGCCCCAGGTTTAGATTTGATCGCTTAGGACACATTTTGATGGTGGCGTGGGCGATCGCAGCGGCAGCGCTGACGGCTTCAAACCCGGCATCGGTGCAAGTGTTGGAGCGACAGGCACAGAGCCTACTGTTCAAAGTGCGAGGTACGGTTCCGCCACCGAGCCAGATTGTGATCTTAGCGATCGACGAAGAATCGATCGCGCAACTCTCAAGCCTGCCACTGCGACGCGCCATCTATGCAGAAGCGATCGATAAGCTGATGCAAGCCGGGGCAAAGGCGGTCGTTGCCGATGTCTTGTGGGATCTGCCCAGCAGCTACGGCTACAGTAACTATGATGCAGGAATTGTCTCATACGACGATCGACAGCTACAAACTGTTCTGCAACGCTATGAAGGGCAAATCGCTCTATCGGCAAAGTTTGTGCAAGGCGACAGCCGTCAGGGAGAGCAGTCTAACCTCAGCTTGCCTTATACGCCGTTTCAAAGCGAACTGAATCCGATCGGGTTTACCAACTTCTTGTCAGAACCCAACGATCGCATCCATCTTTTGGGAAGTCGATTTCTAGAAAAGCTGCCTGCCCAAGAAGCGGAAATTATTAAATCTGCTAAAGTGCCATCGTTAGCTGAAGCTGCCTTACAAGCGACGAAGCTCAAATATTCACAGCCCCAAGGAGACAATATTTTCTTTTATGGCGGCGCTAACACCTTTAAGCCCGTCTCGTTTTGGAACGTGATCTCGCCTGAGAATTGGAACAGCGAGTATCTCCAAAAGGGAAAGTATTTCAAAGACAAAATTGTGCTGATTGGCGTGATCACAAAATCGAATCCAGATTTTCACCTCACGCCTATGGGTGAAATGTCAGGAGTCGAAATTCACGCCAACGCGATCGCCACCCTGCTGCAAGATCGATCCATCCGCGAAGCGTTTGCCGACCCGGCGATGGCAG
The DNA here is from genome assembly GCF_003003695.1 of Phormidesmis priestleyi ULC007. Taxonomy (NCBI): domain Bacteria; kingdom Bacillati; phylum Cyanobacteriota; class Cyanophyceae; order Leptolyngbyales; family Leptolyngbyaceae; genus Phormidesmis; species Phormidesmis priestleyi. The sequence continues at coordinate 50,272 of NZ_PVWG01000007.1, read as the reverse complement.
GCGGGCTAGTGCTGCTGGTGATCTTTGTGGCTGGGCTATTGCTAAGTCGAGCCAGACGACCCCTGTTTCGGTTGTTTTGGGCAGGGGTGATGGGGCTAGGCTGGGGTAGCGCTTGCTATGTGGCCTTTGGCAGTGGGTTGGTGATTTTGCCAATGGCGGTGCCGATCGGCGCGATCGGGCTAGTCGGCGTGTCTTATTGGCTGACTGGCTCTGCATCGGGGCATCTGATCAACCAACGCAACAAGCGGATCAGCCAAGAAGTCAAGCGCTCGGCGAGAACCATCGAAATGATGAGTCAGCGCAGCGATCGCGAAGACCTGCTGCGAGAACGAGAACTCGAACTCGCCAACAAAACCCTGGGTGGGCGCTATAAAATCACTCAAATTTTGGGTCACGGTGGCTTTGGTGAAACCTATATTGCCCAAGATATTAAACGTCCCCAGAGTCCGCAGTGCGTCGTCAAACAACTCAGCCCTGCCACCAGCAATCCTCATCATTTGAAATTGGCGAGACGATTGTTCGATCGCGAGGCAGAAGCCCTAGAGCGGTTGGGCAGACATGAACAAATTCCTCGTTTGCTGGCTTATTTCGAGGAGGATGGAGAATTTTATCTAGTGCAAGAATATATTCCTGGGCACTCGTTGAGCGAAGAACTTTCGCTGGGGAGACAGCTTCCTGAAGCCAGAGTTGTCGATATCTTGAAAGAATTGCTGGAGATTCTCAGCTTTGTTCACGGTGAAAAGGTGATTCACCGTGATATTAAGCCTAGCAACATTATTCGTCGTCAAGCAGATAGCCAACTCGTTTTGATTGATTTTGGAGCCGTTAAAGATCAGTACAGCAAACTAGCAGCCGAAGACACTAGCAACAATTTGACGATCGGCATTGGCACTCAGGGCTATATGGCTCCTGAGCAAGCGGCGGGCAAACCTCAGCACAACAGTGATATCTATGCGGTGGGCATGATGGGTATTCAGGCTTTGACCGGGTTGCCCCCCAGCCAGCTAAAGCCCGATTCTCAAACGGGAGAAATTCGGTGGGAGGATAAAGCCCTGGTCAGTCGAGGGCTGGCAAACGTGTTGTCTAAAATGGTGCGCTACGATTCGACCAAGCGCTATCAATCGGCGATCGAAACCCTGCAAGCGTTGAAAAAGCTCTCTAATTTCACGACCTTGCAGCTCAACCAGGAGCTTTTTATTGTGCCTGAGATTGCAGAAGACATCACGATCGAAACGCGAGCCTGGCCTGAAACATTTGGCTCAGGAGAGGTGCCGCCCACCGAGCCACCTGCTAAGTAGCGTTCGGGCTTGATCCGAAATCAGATCAGTTCTTTCGCTTCGTTCTTCAGCACTTCAGCCCCCTAAATCCCCTATTCTGGGTGACTTTGAGCCGGAAATTGTGGCTTGAAGTCTCCCAATTTTGGGGGATTTAGAGGACAGCCTGGATTTGCAACCGCAGCGAAAAGCTTCATCGAATTCACGTTGATCTGAACCCGAAACCTGCTCATAAGATTTGTGCCGACTCGTAAAGTCGTCTTAAAATCGCTGTGATTTTCGCTCCATATTGCAAGTCGGCTGCCCAGCGTCCACTTAGCTGATCGACGAGCGGTGCAACCCCACGCGTCACAAAGTTAAATCGAGGATTCACGATCTCTTTAACGATCGGGGCAGTGCTGGCATAGGCTTTGAGAAGCTGAATGTGCGCTCTGACCCCGATACGAGCACTGGGGAAGGAGGCCCCGGCGGGAGTGCCTGCCACATCGCCTAGCCCTGCAAAATTGTTTTGACTGGGCTTGATTATCCCCCCAAAGCGCAAAAAGTCCGTTTCTAAACACATTTGAGAAAAGGCGATATCGTGATTTACGCCTTCACCAATGCCATTTACGCCTTCACCAATGCATTCTTCTCGATAAAGCTTGGCAATGTCTGGAAACTGAGTCAGAGCCGCCGCATTGTTGTTTTTAAGAAATAAGCTGAGATTCGCTTCGGTTGTGGCACCTGGACTCATAATTCGATCGATAGAACCCGCACAAATTCTGAGAATCGATCGCAGCATCACCGTTCGCGATGGAATATCCCAGCCGACGACGACGTTGTAGGTTCGCAGGTCAACGGCTCTAACAAACACTACGCCTCGATAGTTGATGCGACGCGTGTTTGGGTCGGTTGATAAGTCAATCCCTAACTTATCAGACAGATCGATCGGGATAAAAGCACTGCCACTGACGAGAATCCCCTTTTCGCCGTAGATTTGACCATTTAAGTTGATGGCGATCTCTTCATAAATTGCAGTCGAGGCTAGAGTTGACGTTGGAGTCGGCGTTGAAGTCAGCGTTGAAGTCAGGGTCGGTGTTGGAACAAGCCCTGAGACGGTTCGACTCCAGGTGATCAGACCGTCTGCGATGCCCGCAGCGAGGTCACGGCGTTGATTTTGCAAGATCAGGCGATCGTCAGAGTTGGTGAGAAACCCCACTTCCATCAGCAGCGCTGGCGGCACAAGTTGACGACAAAACCCCAGACTGCCCAACGGAGTCGCGGTGTCGGGTTGAATGCCTCGACTCGGCAGTTGGGGAACGCGGCGCACCAGCGATCGCAGCACCAAATCAGCGTGACTTTTGCGCTCGTTATTGTTGGCAATATAGTAAACCGTTGCCCCCCGAACTGAGGGATCTGAATACGCGTTGGCCCTAATTTCTAGCGCCACATCAGTGCGGCTACCTCGTGAATTAATCCATTCATAAGTGGCGCGAGGGCTGAGTTCGTCGGGCACTGACAAGACTTCTGCCCCGCGCGATCGCAACTCTGCCACCACGAGATCGCGAGTCATGATCATTTCTCTGGCTTCGGTGGTTCCGGCAATAATGGCTCCCGGCTCACTTACGCCATTGATGCGATCGCCGTGCCCGGCTGAAAGAAAGATTCGTCCCATCGGATATCTGTGATAGTGGTTGTGAAACGTCGCTTAAAACTTGTAACTCAAAATCCGTCGCTTAAAACTTATATCTTATAAAGTGATTCCTCCAAAGTCGTAGTGGTTGATTTTTCTAATTCTTGTTAAAAATAGAGTACTTGAGTACTACAAGATTGAGCGTTGCTTTGCGAATCGATCGCAAAATACCTGTTAAACTTCATGCACCAAGAACCAGGGTAGCCGATTTTCTCTGAGCCGGATCTCTATCACTATGAACGTCCCTCGTCTCCACCCAGACACGATCGAACAAGTCAAACAGAGACTCGATATCGTTGATATTGTTTCTGAGCATGTCGTGCTTAAAAAACAGGGCAAAGACTTCGTGGGGTTGTGCCCTTTTCATGACGACAAATCGCCTAGCTTTAGCGTCAGCCCTAGCAAGCAGTTTTATTATTGCTTTAGCTGTGGGGCAGGCGGCAACGCGATTAAGTTTTTGATGGAGTTGGGTAAGCGATCGTTTAGTGAAGTCGTGCTTGATTTAGCAAAGCGCTATCAGGTCGCAGTTCAAACTTTAGAACCCGAACAACGGCAAGAGTTACAGCGTCAACTCTCGGTGAGAGAACAGCTTTATGAGATTTTGGCATTAACGGCACGATTTTATGAACACGCGCTCAATCAGAGCCAGGGAAAAGCCGCACTGGAGTATTTGCAGAACGATCGTCATCTCAACCAAGCCACGATCCAGCAGTTTCAACTCGGCTATGCTCCGGGCGGCTGGGAAACGCTCTACGGTTATTTGGTTGAACAAAAGCACTATCCCGTTGCGCTGGTTGAACAAGCCGGATTAATCGTGCCGCGCAAGACCGGAGACGGTTATTACGATCGCTTCCGCGATCGTTTGATGATTCCCATTCTCGATTTGCAGGGGCGGGTCATCGCCTTTGGCGGTCGGACTTTGAGTGACGAACAGCCCAAATATCTCAACTCACCCGAAACAGAGTTATTTGACAAAGGCAACACACTTTATGGTTTAGATAAAGCGCGGGCCACGATCGCTAAACAAGATCAAGCCGTCGTGGTGGAGGGCTATTTTGATGTGATTGCCCTACACGCGGGCAAAATCACCAATGCGGTTGCCTCGTTAGGCACTGCCTTGAGCATTGGTCAAGCTAAACAACTGTTTAAATACACCGACTCTAATCGAGTTATCTTTAACTTGGATGCTGATCGTGCGGGTGTGCAAGCCGTTGAACAAGCGGTTGGAAAAGTGGTGTCGCTGGCCTATCAAGGCGAAATGCAACTGCGGGTTTTGAGTATTCCTGATGGTAAAGATCCCGATGATTTTCTCAAAGCTCACTCGGCTGCAAGCTATCAAGATCTCTTAGATGACGCGCCCCTATTGGTTGACTGGCAAATTCAGCAAGCGCTGGTCGGCAAAGATTTAAAGCAGTCAGACCAGTTTCAGCTAGTGGTAGTCGAAATGGTGACGCTGTTAGGCAATCTGCCCAATCCCACCATTCGCACTCACTATATTCATCGTTGCGCCGAGCTTTTGAGCCAGGGCAACAGTCGGATGCTGCAACAAATCGAAGAAGATTTGCGGCTTCAGGTGCGGGGTCAACGCTGGCACGGACGATCTCAGAAATGGCAAACGCCTGGAGAACGCACCCTTCTCGAAGAATCAGAGGCGCTGCTGCTCAGACTTTATCTCCATTCCCCCTCACATCGAGGCGTGATCGTCGAGGCGTTAGAGGCTCAAGACTTAGAGTTTAGCCTGTCTCATCACCGATTTTTGTGGCGGCAAATTTTGGATGTCGAACGATCTGATCAAGGTCAACAGTCCCTTGATTTGCTGTCGCTGTTACGCGATCGCTGCACTGACTTTCCGAGAGAGATGACGCAAGTCTATGCGCTGTTTGAACTCAATGAGAAAACCGAACGCGACATTCTCCGCGCTGAATTAGGCATTCGGTCTGCCGCCGCTGCGATTGAAGAAGTCATGTGCGAAAAGCGCCGCCGCCATTTCTTAGATTTGTGGAAAACGACTGATCTCGTCATCAATGCAGAACTGGGTCACCATTATCAACAAAAATGGCAATCGGAAGTGAAACGCATTCAAGAACTCAGACACCAACGTGAGGTGAATTTTTTAGATCTGGTGAATGTTCCGATCGTAGGCGAATCCTAGTTTTATCCACCTCTAAATTTTCCGTTGATGCATAGAGATTGGGTGTAGGGGCAATCCCCCCGTGGTTGCCCAGAATCTAGGGTAGGCACGGGGGCGCTACCCCTACGAGGTGGTTGAACATCGTGTAATCGGATCAAACAACGCAACTTAATGAGGTTGCTAATTGTTCAATATGTTCACGATCGTGGGTTGCCATGATCGTCACGCGAATGCGGCTAGTTGGCACCGTTGGCGGACGAATCGCAGGCGCAAAAATGCCAGCATCTTTGAGGGTTTGCCCGACTCGTAAAGCGGTTTCTATGTCTGGTAATTGCAAACATACGATCGGAGACTCTGACGGCAGAAGTTCTAAAGAGTGCTGTTCGATTAACTGTTTGAATAATGCAACGTTTTGCCAGAGTTTCTCTCGACGTTGTGGCTCGTGTTGCACAATCGCGATCGCGGCAATTGCGGCTGCTGTGTCTGCGGGTGATAGCCCTGTTGTATAAATCCAGCTAGCGGCACGATTGCGAAGAAAATCAATTAGTGTTGTAGAGCCTGCCACATAACCGCCCAAGCTGCCTAATGATTTACTCAGCGTTCCCATTTGAATGAGCGATCGTCCTGTGCATCCAAAGTGTTCTAAGCAGCCTGCGCCCGTTTTGCCCATGACTCCCGTTGCGTGTGCTTCATCGACTAACACCATGCAGCTAAATTCGTCTGCTAAATCGAGCAGTTGTGGCAATGGGCAAAGATCACCCTCCATGCTAAAAACAGTGTCAGTGAGAATCAGGCAGCGTTGAAAGTGAGAACGCTGTTGCGTGAGTTTAGTTCGCAAATCTTGCAGGTCACAGTGAGCATAGTTTAGAGTAGTTGCACCACTGACGATCGCGCCAGTTCTCAAACTGGAATGGTTGTATTGATCGGAGAGAATCAAGTCGCGTTTGCCCACGATCGCAGCGATCGTTCCCAAGTTTGCCAAGTAACCAGAACTAAAGACGATGGCATCTTCAGTTTGTTTGAGACGTGCGATCGCACATTCCAATTCCCGATGTAGTTTGCGATGTCCAGTAATTAGCCGAGATCCAGTGCTTCCCGTTCCATAAGTTTGCGTTGCAGCAATCGCCGCTTGAATTAATCGATCGTCTCCTGCCAATCCCAAATAATCATTACTAGCAAAGTTGAGAAATGATCTTCCCTCGATTTGCACGATCGCGCCAGGGCGATCGATCGTCGTCATAGAGCGATGCCAGCCAGCCTTGTGGATCGTTGCGAGAGATTGATCAATCCAGGCGTAGGCATTCGTCATGATTCCTGCGGTGGCTCATCGGGTCGTATTTCGGCGTTTTTGCCGCGCACGGGTGGCAGTCGATCGACTAAGCCCATGTCAAACGCCACATCCGGTAAATCTCCAGTGATGTATTTTCCGGGCTGAAACACTCTTCCCGGCGTAAAACACACCTGACGAAGCACCACTTCCTCACTGGGCAAAAACATACTGCGAGACATTCTGCGTTCGATCGCCATTGCTCATTCTCCCTAATTTAGTGAATTTATAAATCAGCCGGATCGATTCCTAGCTCTTAGAGTTTTCTCAAAAAGACGGCTGCTTGCGCTTCAGCCTGATCGGCGCGTTGCCGCTCTTGAATTTCAGCTTCTTCAGGAGTCAGAACTAACGCTCCCTCTGGCGTAAAAAACCGTAGCTGCTCATTCAAGATCCCTAAAAATAGTTGCAATTCATCACTCCAAAGCCAGCCTCGATCGTTTGGCTCGATCGCTTCATAGTGACGATAGTTAAGTTTAAAGCCCTTAAACTCAAACGTGTAGGGATGAAACCAGAAATAGTCAGGAGTCCGAAACACATCTTGATATAACTGTTTTTTTAAGCCGCGATCGACTTGAGCCGTGCTGTCGGAGAGAACTTCAAGAATAAAGTTAGGATATTTACCATCTTCAGCCCAAACGACCCAGCTTTTACGATCGCGCCGCTCAGTGTCTAAGACAACAAAGAAATCGGGCCCTCTCACGTCTTCAGATTTGCGTTGACGAATGCTGTAATAAATGCTCAGATTGCCGCCTGCAAAGAAGTTGGTGCGATCGTTCCACAGCCGTTCTAAACAGGTCAATAACAAAATTAGCTGTTTAAGGTGTCGAGTCGTTTCCAAAGGTGGCTCGTCGCTCAATAACTCGTCAGGCGGAAAGATAGGAGTGTCAGGTTGACTGCTGAGAACCATTTTGCTCACCCATGATCAAGCTTGCCTCTAGTTTAATCGTCAATGTCGTTGAGTTGCAGATAGCTCAATAACCAGTTAGCGATCGTGGCTCTTCGCGTTTTGCGCGGCACGAGTTCACCGACTTTATAGCCTGCAAATCCCAACTTTTCTTTGAGGAGTTGTTTATTTTCAGCCGGAATCGATCGCGTCAATTTCACCACTGCTGGGCGACTCGCAATAAAATCGGGCGGCTGAGGATAAGCAGATCTCCAGTCTGGATCAACGTCTTCATTAATCCACATCGCACCGTCATAGCGATAGCCTAAGCAATCCCAAACCAAACGATTTACGATGTCATCGTCCAGCGTATCGTTGAGAATTGCCCAAATCGTATCGATCGTTAAGGATGGAACAGACATAATCAGACATAAGTTAGGTGCAAATCAAGCTGTGATCAGCATACAACTTGTCTCCGATCGCTGTCACAATAAACGATGGCATTCACAATACTCACGCGATGCGATTTACAATTTCGAGCGGGTCTGGGCAAACGTTAGCGATCGGGCAACTCTTCATTCAAACCAGCGAAACGGGAGGACAGAAACTTTGTTTTCGGAGCGATCACGGCACGCTCATTGAGGGAGGCGCGATCGCTCCCGATGGCGATCTCACCGACGCAGGTCAAGAGTTATATCGGCAGTTTTTTGTCGCCTGGGGCGTGATGGGCATTACGATGTCCTCTCAATCTCGTTAATTATCTCAACTGCGCGATCGTAGACGGCGGCATCGTATCTGACGTTGCAACTTGAGACTGCTGCCGATAGTGATTTTCTAGCGCACGCGCGATCGCGCCTCTTCGTCGCTCTTGATCATAAGCAATGCTGTCATAGCGATTGCCCAATCCTGGAGCGTCCCACGTTTGAGTTCTAGGGTTGAGAAACGAATACGTCCGCGCCCACAAAACGGCACTTGATCCGGTCAATCCTTTTTGGTGAGCGACTCTTAGCCAATCGATATAACCCCCTTGATCTAACGCGGCTAAAGGAGCCTGATTTGCCAAGTCGATGCCGTTGAGTCTTTCTTCTAGCGTCATCCGAACGCCGTTGCGATCGGCTCTTTGTTTGAGAACCTGACTCTGACTGCGAAGGCGACGGAGTTGACGATCGTCGGCTTCTTCGGGGGTGCAGCTTGCGTCACAGTGCTGATAAGAAAAACTGCCCAAATTCCAGACCCCATTGCCGGGGTCAACGTGCCCATAATAAGCACGAGTTTTGCTGCCATTGAGCGATCGCGTGCCTTCAGCGTGTCCGACGGTTTTTGCGACGATCGAGTTACTGCCGCCTTCAAAAATCGCCTCGGTGTTATCAGCTAAGAAAGAAGAAACATCAGCCTGTCGAGATAGAGTGCGTTTCGCCACAGGTTTCTTTTCTGTCTTCTCTTTTTTAATCTCTCTCTCTTGTTTAGGAGGACTAAAGCTCAGTTCAGGGGTTTTTAGCTGAGCAGTGAGGGAATCTTGAGGATAATTTACTTGACGGCTAGTTGCGGCGGTTTCTACAGAATTGGGCTTTGCGCTAACCGTGCTGTCAAAATCCAGTGTTCCGCTCTGAGAAGCGTGGGCGACTTTAGCAAAGCCAAAAAACATGGTCATCAAACTAACGGCAACAAACAGAAATTTTTTCATAATTAGCAGGTGAAAGAACGATCGACACGTAGGGACATGGCATGCCGTGTCCTCCTATTTGCGAAAACTAAACGCATAGCCCCGATATTCGTTGCCTTCGTAGAGAACGATCAGCCAGGTTTGCGGGTCAAACGCGAGGGGATAAACCTCTCGATCGGACTTCACCCCACTCCGCACCTCTATGGCTAAGGTGCAGTAAGGCTCTTTGAGGATCGATCGCACTTTATCTTTGCGATCGCCTTCTGCAACGGTGAGCAATTGAGTCAACCGCTCTCTAGAGAGATTCACTCCTGGCTTTACAGCGTTTTGACAGAGGTCTTGGGGCGCTTTGGCTCCTAACAGATCGCGAGGATTGATTAACATTCCTGCCAGTGCAACGAAGGTGCCTGCTGCTAGCAAATACTTCACAGACTGTCTTCGAGAGCGTCGATATCTCATAGTCTTTCTCCTGTGGGGCTAGAGGGCGAGAAGATAACAGGACAAAGGATCATGAAAGGGCAACTGAGTCTTGTGTTTCAAGTCGTTAATGGTTTTAATAATACGTTTGTTCTATATTAACAGTACAGACGTACTAAAAAGCAAGTCGTTTTCTAAAAAAGACCTCCTGCGTGAGTTCGGACAGCCCTCCTCACGAAGTGGGGCGAACCCCTCGCCAACCCTTCTCCCCAAGGAAAAGAGAGCCAGAATCTTATTCCCTCTCCTTATAGAGAGGGTTAGGGTGAGGGCGGTTCGGATGCCAGATCATTGGTTGCCAAGCTAATAACAAACCAAGAAGAATGGCAAGATTCATTGTGCCAGCACGCTAGTTGAAACTACCCCCTTTAGTGGGAGACTTTAGTTGCTACACACCTCCCAATGGCTAGGATAGGGCTGCATAGTAGGTTTGAGAAAAACGACCATGAACGACCAACGCGCCCGGCAGCAAGACCGTGAACCGATCGACCGTGCATCTTGTCTGGGTGACGAAATATCGATATCCCGTGCTGAAAGGAGAGATCCAAAAGCGGTGTTGTGTGGAGACTAGATAATTCCTCAAATTTAGGGCTTTATCCAGTTTCTTGTCGCACAATGCCTAAATATCAGCAGTTATCCTGATTGGGGTTCAGGCTCAGTGTTCTTAGAGGGTAACAAATTGATCAAGTATCGGCTTCAACTTCAAAAACTGGCGGATTTAAGTCGTAAATTGGAATTTCATTTTTATGCAACTCCCTAAACTCAAACACGATCGCAAAGGCTAAGATATGGCAACCACTGAAAACTGGGTAGAGGTAGGCTCGCTGGGTTGGTTCTACCGAGAGGCTGACCCGATCGGGCGCACCGATCGCTCACCCGTTTTGCTCCTGCACGGGTTAATCTCTCAAAGCTATAGCTGGCGAGACGTGATGCCAGCCTTAGCAGAACAAGGATTTCGCACGATCGCCCCCGATTGGATTGGCTGCGGCTTTTCAGACAAACCCGATCGCCGGGACTTCGCCTACACTCCAGAAGTCTTGCTTAACGCTCTAGAAGCCTTTATCAACACAGTAGAACTCAAAAAGTTTTCTCTCGTCGCTCAAGGTTTTTTGGGTTCAGTCGGCATTCAATACGCATTGCGGCATCCTCAACAGGTTGAGCGGCTTGCCATTCTCAATGCGCCGATTAGTCAAACCGTCAAACTTCCCTGGAAGCTCAAGCAAATGAGCATTCCATTAGTGGGCGACATGCTGACCCAAAACCCTCTGCTCGTCGATCGCATTCTTGAAGGCGCGGGCGGCTATCGCATCACCGATCGCGATATGGATGTTTATCGCCGCCCTTGGATTAAGAGTTCTGATGCGGGGCGGGCGTTAATGGCGACACTACAAAACTTGCAGCTTCCGCAAGTCACCGCAGAAATTGAGACGGGTTTAACTCAGTGGAATCAGCCACTTCTGTTGGCTTGGGGAGTGCGTGACCCCTGGTTGCCGATGGCGATCGCGCAAACGATCTCTCAATTTCACAAAACCGCCGAGTTTGTCGCCCTCGAAGAAGTCGGACATTACCCTCAAGAAGATTGGCATGAAAAAGTCAGCGATTCGCTAGTAACATTTCTGAGAAGACGCTAATCGACCCTTAGAGTCCGCATTTTGACCAAAACCTCGGAGGTTTAAGCCATTCTGTCGGTCACATGCTTGATGCTTGGTTAAACCTCCGAGGTTTGCGTAAGTCCTAAGAATTTGTTGTCCCTACAATCAATCTAGCTTTGACCGAGTAGCAGAGCGTTCTTCATGGAGCTTTCGATAGGCATCTTGAGCGGCAGGCTTGACTTTATCCCAAGCAAGCCCAGTCTTGCCATGGGTTTTCACATATTCGCTTTGCAACTCAGGTTCGATCTCGTCAAAGGTTTTCCCAGTGTTGCCATGACGAGAGAAAGCGTCGTAGCCAGCTTTATAAGCAGGTGCGTAATCTTCATAGGTGCGACCTGGCTCAACATAAGGGCGAGAAGTGTGATGGACGCGCCAGTGTTCATGTTCGACGCTGGCATCAATGACCTCAGCCGTTTCCTTGCCTAATAGCCCGCCAGTGACCGACCCAATCGCGGCACCTACAACCGCCCCAACTGGGCCACCCACAACACCCCCGACGATCGTGCCGATCGTGCCTGCGCTGGCTGCGCCGATTCCAGTTTCTACAGGGTGGGCACCAGGTTCACCCGTAAGTGGGTCAGGATGTGAATTAGGTTCGCTAAGAGGTTTTGAATGATCGCTCATGATCGAGTCTCGCTTTTTAGTAAGTAGTAGCAACAAGTTAGCTTCGCTGCACTGCTATTAGCCCCTTTTTAAGCAGAACATTCATCTGCATTTAGGTGAGTCTGTGGTTTGTCTAAAGAAGTAGAAAACAGGTAGATCGCATAACGTTGATTCTGACAACCTATCAAAGGGTGAAGCCGTTGGATAATCTATGGCAAGAGAACTTCTGTCTAAGGAGCGGTTTGAACAATGAGCTAGATCAAGTAGAACTAGAATGTTAAATCTAATGGAGATTGTATTCTATGAAACTGAATTATTTTATGAAACAACTTTCAACGATCGGACGTTGGTTAACGACGACTCTATTTTGTTTATCAGCGATCGCGTTCATCTGGCAAGGAGCATTTTTCTCAGGTTCTTCAGCTATTGCAGCTCCGACTGCAACCTTGATCGCCTCATCTGATGCAGGTGATCAAGTCAAAGGGAAAACTCGTGAAGATGCTGGACGAGCTAAGAACTTCATCCGCGATACAGCAGATAAAGTCGAGCAGACCGCAAACAAAAATGCCGATCGCGTCGAGAATGCCGCAGACGGAAAGGGCAGTTTTGTTGAGCGCAAAGCCAAGAAAGACCGGGATCGGATTGAGAAAAGAGCAGAGGAAGATGCGGCTCGGACTGAGAAAGCCGTAGACAACACAAAGAACGCCATTGAAAGCACCGTTGACAAAATTAAGGGTGCTTTTAGTAACTAAACAATAAACACTAGTTTGAATGATTAATGTACATTGCTCTATCACTGGATTTAATTAAGGCGAATTTGATTAAATCTCGTGAAGCAATGTACATTAGCAAGCTGGTTGAGTTTTACTTGAATGAAAATTGTTAGATCGGTTTAAAGTGTAGCGATCGATAATTTGCTAGATCTTAAACGGTCACACTTATGCGAGAACGATTCGGATGATTATTGTCCATCATTTAAACAACTCTCGCTCTCAGCGCATACTCTGGCTGTTAGAAGAACTCAACTTAGAGTATGAAGTCAAGCGTTATGAACGCGACCTAAAGACAATGCTGGCACCCGCAGCGCTGCGTCAAGTGCATCCACTCGGCAAATCGCCAGTGATTACAGACGACGGGCTAACCTTGGCTGAATCTGGCGCGATCGTCGAGTATTTAGTCGATCGCTACGGCAATGGGCGGCTTGCTCCTCCACTTGGCACCCCAGAACGCCTGCGCTACACATACTGGTTGCATTACGCAGAAGGATCTGCTATGCCGCCCCTGTTGTTGAATCTTGTTTTTAACCAGGTTGAGAAGGCACCCATGCCTTTCTTTGCAAAACCGATCGCGCGATCGATTGTGAGTCGCGTCAAGCATTCTTTTATCGGACCTCAAATTGCCCAACATTTAGATTATCTGGAGGCAGAGATCAGCAAAAGCTCATGGTTTGTGGGCAACGAGTTTACTGCGGCTGATATCCAAATGAGCTTTCCATTGGAGGCAGCAGCGATGCGGGCAGGACTGGATGCGAGCCGACCCAATCTCATGAGCTTTCTCGATCGCATTCATGCACGCCCGGCTTATCAGCGTGCGTTGCAGCGCGGCGGCACCTACGAGCTTCTCAGTTAGAAGTTAAAATACTGAGTGATTGAGTCGGATTGGTGACGCTATGCAAATTCAAATTTCAGTCGAAGGTGAGGGCGCGATCGCAGCCACGACCGACCTATTCTCGATGCCTGACATCAACGGCACCTGGAAACCTGTAGACGAAACAGAGCGAGAAGCGGTGCTGGCAACAGTGGGCACGATCGTAGGAGTTGTCGGCGGCAGTCTGGCGATCGCAGAGCAACTTCGCAAATGGTATAAGGAACATCACGCTGGGAAGAACGGCAAAACGATCGAGAAGGTATTGCTAGTAGGACAAAATGGGCAGTGAATCTTGTTGCAGAATGCGAGTCTGGAGCAGATTAAGCAAATCTTAGACTCGTGACATGCACGTAATCAGCCGGAGAAAGTTGCGAGATTTCTGCGAAAACCATGCCGATGCTTGTGAAGCTCTAGATGACTGGTTCAAAACGACAAATCAGGCTGAGTGGAAAAAGCTTGTAGAGGTACAATGTGTTTATCCTCAAGCGGAAGCAGTCGGCAACCTTACGGTTTTCAATATTAGGGGGAATCGGTATCGACTGATTGCTAGCATCAATTACGAACGCCAGATTGTTTACGTTAAGTATGTTCTAACTCATGCTGAATACGACAAGGATACCTGGAAAAATGACCTCTACTATTAGTGCTGAATGTTATGGTAATTTGCTGTTGAAATATCAGCCTAGAGTCATTAAAACTGAGGCTGAAAATGAGGCATTTCTGGCTGTTGTGGAAGAGTTGATGGCGCGATCGCAATTAATGCCAGAGGAAGAAGTTTTGCTGGAGTTGTTGGTGAAGTTGGTTGAGGATTTTGAGGCGCAGCACTATGCACTAAACCTATCAACACCGCGATCAAGGTTGTTGCATCTGATAGAACAGCGGGGTCTTAAAGTAGGCGATTTAGATGAGGTTCTAGGCAATCAGGGGACGGCGATCGCGGCAGGAAAAGACGAGATTGGGTTAGAACAAGCGATCTCGCTGGGGCAGTTTTTTCAGGTAAAGCCTGAGTTGTTTTTGGTGAAGTAGTGCAGACGCTAAACGAGTCTGGAGCAGATTAAGCAAATCTTAGAATCGTGACAGTTGCAAGGATCTTACGGAATATTGCTCAATTGAAGTGTAAAACAGTTTAGATAGGGAAGTTTCTACTTAGCCCCCGATCGAGCTTTTCCATGAGCATTTTCCATCTTGACCTCAGACTCGTTACGGATAGTGCTGCCGAACTGCGATATTTCTTCGACAATCCGAATGATTATGAGCGGCGAGAACTGTTGATATCGGACATCGCAGAGTTAATTGATATTGCTGAAACGGATTATTATGTGCGGTTGCCAAAACCTGCGAGAGAGATTGGGCAAGCGTTGTATCGCTGGTTGGATCGCGATCGCATTCTCACGCAACGTCTAAGCGAGCGACCGTCGGCAGTGGCGATTGCAACCGATCAGCGATTTGCTCATTTGCCTTGGGAAGTATTGCACGATGGGCAAAGTTTTTTGGTGCAGCGTGGGGTGATGCCGATCCGGTGGACGGGGAAGAAGCCGATCGTAGCAAGCAGCGCACCGCAAAATCGGGAGATGAATCTGCTGTTTATGGCGACTTCTCCAGAGAATGTGTCGCCGATCCTGGATTATGAATCGGAAGAAGCGAGGATTTTGCAGACGGCGAAGCATCAGCCGTTGAGTTTGGTGGTCGAAGAAAGCGGATGTTTGGATGAATTGCGGCAACTCGTCGCCGATCGCGCTGACTCGTTTGATGTGTTTCACTTAACGGGACACGCTACTGTGCAAGACGGACAGCCGCGATTTGTGACCGAGACGCAAATCGGAGAGGCGCATTATGCGAGTGCGACTGAGATTGCACGATCGCTCGCCAACCGAGTGCCGCCGATGGTGTTTTTGTCGGGCTGTCACACGGGGCAGGCGGGCAAGGCGGGGGAAGTGAAATCGATGGCAGAGTCGCTGCTCGAATCGGGAGCTTTGGCGGTGTTGGGCTGGGGAAATTCGGTGCGAGACACTGAGGCAGCGGCGGCGGCAGAAGTGCTGTATAAAACGCTGGCAGAGGGTGGCACGGTGCTGCAAGCGATGGGGTTGACTTATCAAAAATTGTTGGAGACAGGGGCGCGGGATTGGCACTTGCTGCGGCTCTACGTGGCGGACAGATTGCCAGAATCGCTGGTGACGCGACGCAATACGCCGGGACGCAAACGATCGACGATCGCACCCGTTCAACCGCAGTTTCTCAACCCGGATGAGACTGATCCGAAAAAACGGATCAAAGTGCCGACGCGAGAAGAGTTTGTCGGGCGGCGACGACAGATTCAGCGCTGTCTGCGATCGCTCTCAACGACTCAGACAGATTATCTGGGCGTGTTGATTCACGGCATGGGCGGGCTGGGTAAGAGCAGCATCGCGTCGCGGTTGTGCGATCGCCTGTCGGAGCGAGTGCCGATCGTTTGGGTGGGTCACATTGATCAAGGGTCGCTGTGTCATCGGCTCAAAGACAAGCTCTCGTCGGAGTTGCGCCAGGTGGTGATCAATCCGCGTGATGAGTTGCGCTATCGGTTGCGCGATGTGTTTGAGGCGTGGAGCGGCAAGCCGTTTGTGTTTGTGCTGGATGATTTTGAACATAATCTGGATGCAACGGCGATGGGCTATGAGTTGTCGGCAACAGTGGCGGCAGTGTTGAAGGCTTTGACTTGGGCGATCGTAGAAACAAATGCACCCCATCGGATCATCATCACCTGTCGCTATGATGTCGAGTCGGCGTGGATTGAGTCGTTTTATCGGCAGCCGATGGAGGCGATGCACGGGGCAGATTTAGAGAAGAAGTGCGATCGCTTAAAGCTAACCAGCCTGGGAACGGCTGACTTGCAACAAGAAGCGAAGCAGCGATCGGGCGGCAACCCCTTATTATTGGAGGGGTTGAGTAAGCGATTGACGGAACCAGAGCCAAAGCTAGAGGCGACGTTAGAAGACTTGAAGCCGCGTGTGTTGGCGCAGAGTTTGGCGACACAGCTAGAGGAAAATCGATCGCTGCGAGAGATGTTGTCGTGGGGCGCGGTGTTTGAGATTCCGGTGCCGCGAGTGGCGATGAAGATTGTCTGTGGGGCTGAGTTTGAGCGATCGCTAGAGCAGTCGATCTCGCTGGGGTTGATGGAGGTCAGCCCCAATGATGAGGTGCGAGTGCCGCGAATTCTGTCGCTGATGGTTCCGGCAATCGATGAAGCGGTGTATGCAGAGCTTGCAAAGTGTCTCTATCAGCAGTGGTGGGAAGAAGCGGACACTTCAACGGAGGAACAGCAGATCGAGATTCATCGGTTTGCGCTGTTGGGGAAAGTAGAAGCGATCGCGGCGAAGATTGCAAGTGTATTAGCGAATCGTTGGAATAACAGCGCTCGTTATCGAGAAGCAGAAGCGATAAGTCAAGCAACGCTAAACATCACGGACAGTTATTTAATTTGGCATGAGCTTGCTCGTTCCAAACACTACACTGACGTATCTCAAGCAATTCTTTGCTATGAACAAGCTTCAAAGAAAAGTCCAACAGGAGAACTAGATAAGACTGACCAACGAGAAAAAGCAGCGATTAATCACAACTTAGCAATTCTCAAAGCGGATCAGGGCTATACAGCAGAGGCGATCGTGCTGTATGACCAGTTAATCGTGCTGTGGGAGCAAATTGGGGATATGCAAAGCAAAGCAGCGACCTTGCACCAAAAGGGCATTCTCAAAGCGAACCAGGGCCATACAGCAGAGGCGTTCGCGCTGTATATTCAATCATTGCTTTTGGATAAGCAAATCGGGAATATACGAGGCAGAGCAGCAACCTTGCCAATGGTGGCGCAATTGCTGGCAGAAGAAGGAAGGTTTGAACCCGCTATCAAATATTTGCAAGAATCGATCGCCATCCTGAAACGCATCAGTTCTCCTGATGCTCAAACGGTTGAAAGAATTTTGGCTCATGTCGTGCAGATGCAGAATCAAGCCTAGCGATTAGCATCTGAGAACCAAAGCGTAGTCAAAACAATAGCGCGATCCCTAATGGAATTACCCGATCGCTTTGCCAACCGTTAGCGCGATCACCAAGGAAACCTCAATGGAACCGTCAACGCTAGAAGGCACTTGGAAAAAAATTCTTCAACACCCCGCTAAACTAGCAGGGCAGCGAATTAAATGTCCCGTCTCTATCAGCATTCTGTTCACATCGTTCCTTTAAATAATCCTTGCGGGCGCACTAACAAAACTGACACCATAATCAAGAGGGCAACCGCCAGCTTATATTCCGATCGTAGCCAGTAGGTGCTGAGTTCTTGAGCCACGCCAATCACCAGCGCCCCAGCGATCGCCCCATAAGGGTTGCCAATTCCGCCCAAAATCACCGAGGCAAACAGCGGCAAAATCAAAAACCAGCCCATGTTAGGTCTGACGGCTTCGACCAACCCCAACATGCTGCCGCCGAGCGCGGTCAAGCTTCCGGCAATCACCCAAGTCCAGATCACGACGCGATCGACATTAATGCCCGTAACTCGCGCTAAATCAATATCATCTGCCACCGCTCGCATGGCTTTACCCACTTTGGTATATTGCAGCAGATAATGCAGCGCCGCGATCGCAACAATCGCTAGCCCAATCACGACAAGATTATAAAGTGGAACTCTGATGCCCGCAAATGATAACGCTTCGGCAACTGGTAATTCATAGCGCTGATTACTGCCGCCCCAAAATAAAATAATGCCATTGCGAATGAATAGAGCCAGCCCGATCGACATAATGATCAGCGTGGTTGAGGTGGCGCGTTGAACCCGCATCGGTGCCCATAACAGCTTTTCAATCAGCAAGGCGACTCCGACCGTGATTGCAGATGAGAGGACGATCGACACCCAAATCGGCAGATTGCTCACCGTGTTAAAAAATAGCGTTACATAAGCGCCCAGGGTCATGAAGTCTCCGTGGGCAAAATTAGACAGCCGCAAAATGCCATAAGTCAGACTCAACCCCACGGCTGACAGTGCGATAATGCTACCGAGTGAGATGCCATTCACAATCAACTGCGCGATTTGGGTATCCATTGCTGAAAACATTTACAATCTATCGCTTGATTGTCTATGAATCAGGCAAGTTTGAAAAGTTTAAAGCAAACCTCGGAGGTTTTGGTCAAAATGCGTAAGTCCTGCAACACTGACTGTTGCCGTTTCTCTTTTAGGGATTTACTTCCTGGCTACTCCAGCTTCGATCGTCTGCCCGGTGATAGAGATAACGATTTTGCGGATCGCCTCTCAGTTCTAGATGGTCAACCTGATTGGGGTCTAACAACAGCAAACAAAAGTGCGGCAGCGGTTCAGTCAGGCTAGGCGGCGGCGGTGAAGAAACCTCGATTTTCGGTTTGCCGGGATGCGCCCAATCAAACTGAACCCGCGCACTGTCAGAAAGGTTTTGCCACATCGATCGCCGAGCCTCTTGCAGCTCATCGTTAGGATGGTCACGTTTCACGATCGTCAACGTCCCCAATAAGCGAAATTGCTCACGGGTGTTGGGGAAGTACCAACAGACTTCTGCCCAGGCGGACTGCTCGATCTGCTCAATTTTCTCGCTGCGGTCGTCGGCAATAAACTTCAATTGATCGGTGTCGTCTCGAAACCCCCGAAACACGACGGTGCGGTTTGCGGGTCTGCCGTCAGGACGCACCGTTGCCAGTTGGAGATAACGGGCATAGGCGAGAGAACGATTGCGCTGAAGGGCACGAGCGATCGACGATCGCCAAGGAGCAAGAACCATTAAAACCAAATAATAGAGAACAAAAGTGGCTCACGAAAAAGTGCTTACAGTAGCGTAATTTATAGAAGTCTTTAAATGATTTTATTTGTCTCGATCGAAGTCGGAAATTGCGTCTATACTCGATCGGCCTATTTATAGTTCGCTTGAACTAGGAAGAGTACTGATTGTCAAAATTCAATCCTAGATGTAGAGTGTATGAACTTATTTTTATCATAATCACGCAGCATATAGCGTTAATTCATCTCAGCGATCACCCCTGACACACGGAGTCACTCATGGTTCGAGACATTATCAAACCCAAAGATATTTCTGACTCAAGCGGTCAGGCTATCAACCAGTTTAGCGGGCAGTTTCCCGTTTCTGCCCCGGCTGCAAATCCAGTTTTTTATCGCACTTATAGCCGCAAGCTGAGTGACGATCGCCGCGAATCATGGCAACAAGTCAGCCAGCGCACCATTCAAGGCATGACCGATTTGGGGCATTTTACCCCCGAAGAGCGGGCACTCGTCGAAAAAATGCAGCAAACTATGCGCTGTCTGCCGTCGGGTCGCTGGCTGTGGGTCGGCGGCACGGGCTGGATCGAGAAGCCTGAAAACTTCTCTGGTGCCTATAACTGCACCAGCACCAACGTCATTGACTGGAAAGCCTTTGGGCTGATGATGGATCTGGCAATGATGGGCTGTGGCACCGGAGCCGTTTTAGAATCTAAATACACTAACCAGCTTCCTATTATCCGCAATCGCTTAATCGTGAAGCACGTTAGCGAAATTGGCACCGCTTCGGTTGAGCAGCGCCAAGAGAAAACGCAGATTACGGCTGAAGGAAATCAAGTCACAATCCGCGTGGGTGACAGTCGTCAGGGTTGGGTTGCTTCTTATCAAGGCTTGCTAGAACTCTGCACCGACGATCGCTTCACGGGTGATGTAGAAGTTACGATCAACCTCAGCCATGTCCGCCCTGCCGGAGAGCGCCTCAAAGGATTTGGCGGCATGGCAAACCCCGTACGACTACCGGGATTGTACGAACGCTGCGCTAAGATTCTTGACCGAGCGATCGGGCGACAGCTCACTTCGATCGAGGGTTGCTTACTGATTGATGAAGCCGCTGCCTGCGTGGTTGCCGGAAACATCAGAAGATCGGCAGGGATGCGTCAAGGCGGCAGCGAAGACACCGACTTTGCCGGAGCAAAAGAAAATCTCTGGCAGCAAGACGCTGAGGGCAACTGGCGAATTGATCCCGATCGCGACGCTTTGAGAATGGCAAATCACACCCGTGTCTATCACCATCAGCCCACCGCCCAAGAATGTATTGATGCGGTTCGTAAGCAGTTTTACTCTGGTGAAGGTGCCATTCAATATGCACCGGAGGCGATCGCGCGATCGAATGCAGACATTCTCACTACATCTGAACTAAAGACCGAATTTTTACGAGCTTACGACGCGGGTCAAGGGCAACAATGGATACAAGCAAGACATCCAGAAATGCCGCTTCAAGAGTTGGAGCATCGTCTAGGACGCTACGGGCTAAATCCTTGTGGTGAAATTTTAGGCGAGGACTTCCACTGTAATTTATCTGAAGTTCACCTTAATCAGCTTGACCCGTTCGATTATCAAGAACAAGAAGGGGCATTTACAGCCGGGGCGCTGTCAGTAGCGGCGTTGCTGAACCACACATTTCAGGAGCCGCGCTATCAATATTCTCGTGAGCTAGACCCGATCGTCGGAGTCTCCTTCACAGGCTTATTCGACTTTTTTGTGAATGCGTTTGGCGTAGAGTGGCTGCGCTGGTGGGAAGCGGGCAGACCTGATACGGTCAACGGCTTGGAGTTTAAGCAAAAAGAGCAAGATTATCTGACTCGCTGGCGCAATATTGTGCATCAAGTGGTTTGGGATTATTGCGATCGTCACGATATCAAGCGTCCAAATCGCTGCACGACCGTTCAGCCTGCTGGCACAAAGTCGCTGCTGACGGGTGCGAGTCCGGGGTGGCATCCGCCCAAAGCACAGCGCTTTATTCGTCGGATTACGTTCCGCAAAAACGATCCGGTGGCGTTGGCTTGTTTAGATTATGGTTACAGCATTGTGCCTTCGCAGTCAGACAAAGACGAAACAGGGAATTTGCTCAATGATCCCTTTGACATTCGCTGCACTGAGTGGCTGGTAGAAATTCCGGTTGAGGTGCCTTGGGCAGTGTTGCCAGGAGCCGATCGAGTGGAAATTGAGAAATTCTCTGCGGTGGCTCAGATGGATTTTTATATGCAGGTGCAGCGCTTTTACACGACGCATAACACGAGTGCAACGATCGAGCTTCGTGAAGACGAGATCGATGCACTAGCGGCGAAGATCTATCACGCGATCGAGCACCACGAGGGCTATATCAGTGCAGCACTGTTGGCACGATTTGATGCGCCATTTCCCCGGTTGCCGTTTGAGAAGATCGATCAGGAAACTTATGAGCGACTGCAACGGGAGGTGAGCGATCGTCAGAAGACTTCAGATTTTTATGCGGCGCTGACTCGATATGATTCGGGTGAGGTGGCGGCTGAAGGCCCGGCGGGTTGCGATAGCGATAAGTGCATGATGCCTGAGAAGAAAGGCTAACCCCAACCTCGGCTATTTTTTGGAGATTCTCTGTTCAGCGAATACCAATTTTTCATATGAAAAATTGGTATTCGCCGAATAATGCACTTGAGCGGCTTGACTTTGCAATCACCAAGATTTTTGGACAGTCTGCGCCAAGCGAATTATTAGATGCCCTTTAGCCTACGGCACAAATTAGTCTTTATGTACTATTTAAGCTCAAAGTGGTAGGCTTTATATCTCTCTACATCTGAGAGTAACTTGTGTTCCCGATCCCAGGGCGAATAAAGTAATGCAGCAATTGTCTCTTTCTCTGGAACTGCTCAACTCCGAGGCAGCTAATACAAATTGGTTTCAAGATATCTTAGCTACTCTTAAGGTGAGACAAGAGACGGCATGGGCTGACAATTTTGGCAAATTTCTTCATAGATGGCTACGGCAACAAGGCATTGCTCCAGTTAGGACACTTAGCTTGTTTTCTGGCGGTGGTGGGCTAGATATTGCATTTCACGATGCTGGATTTGAAATAGTCCAGATGGTTGAACTAGAAGCTAAATATATTCAGACACTACAAAAAAATTCTCAACCAGGAAAATGGTTAGAAGGTTCTAAACCGGTTTGTATCGATATCAGAGACTATTCGCCCGATTCTGATCTTAAAGTGGATTTCATCATTGGAGGTCCACCGTGTCAAACTTTCTCTGCGGCTGGACGTAGAGCGGCTGGAGTATCTGGAACAACAGACGCTAGAGGAACACTATTTCAAGAATATGTTCGCATTTTAAAACTGCTTCAACCTAAAGGATTTTTATTTGAGAACGTATATGGAATTACTGGGGCAAATGGAGGAGGGGCATGGCAAGAAATTCAAGAAGCTTTTCAAGAAGCTGGATATAATATTTACTTCCGCATTCTTGATACTGCTGACTACGGTGTCCCTCAGCATCGCGAGCGTTTGTTTATTGTTGGTTTGAAGCAAGGAAAATACTTATTTCCATATCCTACTCACGGTTTTGACTCACTCGATCGACAGCCATATTACTCAGCCGCAAATGCTGTAGAAGATGCTGATATTTCAGACATAGAAACAGGTTTAGGGGGGCGATTTGGTCATCTGCTTGAAGATATTCCGCCTGGGCTTAACTACAGCTTTTATACAAAGGAAATGGGTTATCCCAACCCAATTTTCAGTTGGAGATCTAAATTCTCTGATTTTTTGTACAAAGCAGATCCAGATACTCCAGTACGGACAATAAAAGCTCAGGGTGGGCAATACACTGGTCCTTTTAGTTGGGAAAACCGTAAATTTTCCATCTCTGAGTTAAAGCGTTTGCAAACTATTCCTGATGACTATGAGATGATAGGTAATCGACAAATTGTTATTGAGCAAATTGGAAATTCGGTTCCTCCTCAGTTAGGTAGAATTCTCGCTCTTAGCATCTTAGATCAGGTGATAAATGTTGAACTACCTTTTAATCTAGCTTATTTGCCTCAGAGCAAGAAATTAGGCTTTAGGCAGCGTAAAAGAGGGTTGACAAAAATTTATCTTCAAAAAGCTCAAACAGCAATTACTGAACTGTCTAGGAAAGGGAAATTTACAGATTTAGCTGATTCTATTTATGAGAATAAAGGAGAGTCTGTCAGATTCTTATCTGTAGAAACTTTTTCATGGACAAAAGAACTAGCTCCAGATTGTGTAAAAATCTACTTGAATTATGAATTAAGCGATTCTTCTTGGACAATTACAGCGAGTACCAGTGGCAATTGGGAGGAACCGGATCAATTTATCATTGATGTATATCCCTCATGTGGTCACGATGAGTGGGTTCTTGGTGCGAACTCGGTTAAGCTATGTGCCAAAAAACTAAATGCACAAGTTTTTACATCTCTTTGGAAAGCCTTTGAAGAAAAGTTGAGTGAAGCTACAGGTAAAGCAGATTTAGTGCAGTTATCTGGATATTATCAGTACAATGCTCGCATCAGTGGAGTCATGAACTTCTGTGAAAAGTCGAAAGTTAGTTCATTTTGGCGCGTGGTGCAGTGCGTAACAAGGTGTATCGGTACTTCTGCTCAACTTAAAGCAATAGAATTTGCAGAACAGTGGGGTGTTGAAGAGAAAGATATATTCTTCTACCTTCAGTCTTTAAGGGCTATGGGCTATGAAGTTAGAAGTAACAATACAAATCCGCAGATTCTCGCGGGTGAATATCTAATTCCTTATGCCTTTCCTACACTCAATCCAAAGAGTGTTCAACTCCGTAAACACTTGTAACAATGAACAATGAATGAGCAGCATTTAAGAGTTTACAGCAATAGAAGTGAGTTGATTTTACCTGATGGAACGATTCAACTCTTTCCAGAAGGAGTCATGAATCAAGCTGCAAAAGATCGGCATAGAAAGATTATTTTAGAACTATCAGAAGGTTATCTGGAAACTCAAATTCTATTGTGCAGAAATCAGTCATCAATGCTGAATTTTTCAGAACTACCTCATTTACAAAGAGAACTTTTAGACAAACTAGTTCAATCAGTAACGAGTGAGGTTGGTAGAGCAGTGGTTGGTCTATCAATTCTACAATTATGTCTTAAGGCGATCGAGCCAGAGCAAAATATTAGATTGCATAAAGGTGGAAAAAGTATTAAAAAAGACTTCTCCTGGTGTGACGGTATATCCATGCGTAGTCTTGATAAGAACTACATCACGCCAGTTCTACGAAAGTATGACTTGCTAAAGTTAAACGCTGATGGCTTCATGATGACTCGCACTTTAGCAGAGAATTATCCATATTCATCTATGTACAAAGCCTATATAAGAGGTGCCCGTATTGAATGGATGCAAATTGTTGAAGCGATTGAGAACAGAGAAGTAGTCCCTATCCTTGCGTTACAGTATTTACTTTCACAATTGATTAACCAAGCGGATAACTTTGGAAGACTAGCTCTACAGGTAATCGAAAAGCTTAATCTATTTTTTGAAGCGACGATCGTCGATCGAGAAATTTCATTAGGCTTCATTCTGCGTCACATTAATCGATCTGATTATGCTGCTCGATTAATGGAAATTGCTATGCACAGTTTGATGCAAGCTATGCAAGATTACCAAGTCTTTCCAGACAGTCTCTTGAAACCTCTTTCACAAATGCGTTCAGCCAACAAGAAGCATGGGAATGTTGGTGATATTGAGCTTTTAGAAGATAGACGAATTGTGGAAGCCTGGGATGCCAAATATGGCAAATCATATTTACGAGATGAGATTGAGGAATTATCAGAAAAACTGGAGGTGCATTCTGCTATTAGGCTGGCTGGGTTTGTTACAAGTCTTGAGCCTGAGCGGCTTGATGAGTTGAAACCCAGATGCGAGGCGATTGAGGAGATTTACGGAATATCTTTAGAAATTCTGACTTTCGGAGAGTGGGTTGAAGAACAGTTTGAACGTGCGTTGATAGAGGAAACCGTTTCGGAGCAGGAACTTGCTGCGGCTTGGCTCATAGCGTACGCTGAATCTTTGGCACAGCGACGTAGAGAAATTGCGCCAATTGACGAACCTTGCTACCAATGGTTGTCAACAATGAACGATATCCTGATCGAAGAACTACTGGATACCCCAAACTCCTAAATGCTTTAGTTCGCCAAGGCATCCAACTAACTTCTGAGCAAGCATTAAATAGTATGGAGAGTTCGGACCAGCAAAACTATAAATTCACAAATCAAAAGCCTTTTGACTGACGGGATCAAAAGGCTTTGCAAAATATTTCGAGTGCCGCGTAAATCTCGATCGTAGCTTTAGCGAGATTAAGCCTGACGGGAGTAGTACTCAACCACCAGCAGTTCATTGATTTGAATCGCGATCCATTCGCGCTCAATCACACTATTCACTTTGCCTGTGAGCTTGTTTTTATCAAACTCCAAGTGATTCGGTAGGTTTGCCAAACCCGGATACTGTAAGTTTTGCTCAACTAACTTGCGAGAAGCCTCTTTGTCTTTGACTGCGATCACATCTCCAGCACGACACTGGTAGCTGGCAATATCGACGACGCGACCGTTAACGGTGATGTGCCCATGATTGACCACCTGACGCGCACCCGGAATGGTCGGAGCCATGCCCATGCGAAACACCGTGTTATCTAGACGCATTTCGAGCAGTTGCAGCAATACCTGTCCGGTAGAGCCAGATGCCCGACGAGCCTTTCTAACATAGCGAAGCAGTTGCCGCTCGTTAACGCCGTAGTTAAAGCGGAGTTTTTGTTTTTCTTCTAGACGAACTGCATATTCAGAGCGCTTTTTGCGTTCTTGCCCGTGTTGGCCAGGGGGATAGGCTCGTCTTGGTGATTTGCGGGTTAGACCGGGTAGGTCTCCCAAACGCCGCACAATTCTTAAGCGCGGACCTCGATATCGCGACATTCTGACTTCCTCGTCTCGAAAATTTATACAGCTTATCTAGTATAGAGGGTGAAGCTGTTAACTTCAAATAAGAAGATGATTTTTTTGAGTGCGATCGCCCCATGAAACTGCTGCTCATCGGACTCGTTCGCGGCTATCGAGTCTTTATTTCGCCGTTATTCTTGCCGTCGTGTCGGTTTCAGCCCACTTGCTCACAATATGCGATCGAAGCCCTCGATCGTCACGGAGTCTTAAAAGGCAGTTGGCTGGCAACTCGTCGCATCTGTCGCTGTCACCCTTTCAGTTCGGGCGGTTATGATCCGGTGCCTGATAAGGAAATCGAGTGATTGACCCTGTAGTGATTAGC
Source organism: Phormidesmis priestleyi ULC007 (assembly GCF_003003695.1). NCBI lineage: Bacteria > Bacillati > Cyanobacteriota > Cyanophyceae > Leptolyngbyales > Leptolyngbyaceae > Phormidesmis > Phormidesmis priestleyi. The sequence continues at coordinate 23,849 of NZ_PVWG01000007.1, read as the reverse complement.
ATCGTCACATTTTCTGGTCATGAAGAGAGCACCCTGGATTATTGCGATCGCGGTTTCTTGTGCGGCGGTGGTGGGGGCAGGAATTGCGGCAACGATGCGCTTCAATTCCCCAAATCAACCGCCTGCTCCGTCAATTGCCGCTTCACCTGAAGTTTTATCGCCTTCCCCGTCACCGAGCGAATCTGCCTCCCCAGCGCCAACCCCCTCACCTCAGTCAAAGCTGGATGACTTTCCGCATCAGCGCATTGTGTTAAAAGATCAAACCACTCCTGAGTTTGCGAAGTTTCGTCAACAGTTGCAGCAGGCAATTCAAAAGCGAGATGCAGGATTCGTATCAGCGTTGATTCCGCAAAAGGGACTCGCGTTAGGGTTTGGCAGAGCCAACACTGCTAAAGAACTGAAGCTAGAAGATCCCAAAGCATCGTTTTGGAGCATTTTAGAAAAGGCAATGGGATCAACCTGTGGATTTGCTGACCCGAATGCGACAACGGCTGCCAAGGGTTGGATTTGTCCTACCGTGTCGCGCGATTTTTATCAGCAATATCCTCCTAAACCTGATACACCTCCCGGTTTAGAGTATGAATTGTCTAATGTGATTGTGGTCGGCGATCGAGTCAACGTCCGTGCCCTTCCCAATCTCAACAGCGAAGTCGTGGGCATCTTATCTAATGAAGTGGTGAAGTTTGATCAGAGGCGATTTGAGAATAGTCAAGAAGAGCAGATTAAGGCATTCGATCCGATTAGCGATTGGACTCCGGTTATTTTGCCCAACCGCAAGCAAGGCTATGTTTATAACCGCTATGCTTATCGATCGCTAGAGAACCGAGCCATTTTTAAGAAAATCAATGGCAAATGGCAAATCACAGAAATGCCAGGAGGCGATTAGTCAGAAAGCATGAAGCCCTATCAACAAGTCCCGATTCTTGAATGTGGCGAAGCGATCGTTGCGATTCCGGCTGAGTTCTCACGGGTGTCACCTCATCCCTACGAGAAATTGGGTGCGCCTTATGGAGACCGATCGCCGTTTTATTTGCGGCAGGGAGTTGTCGATCGTCTCCTGATCGCCCAGCAAACCTTACAAAAAAATCATCCAAACTGGCGAATTCAGATTTTTGATGCGTATCGCCCTGTAGCTGTGCAGCAATTCATGGTCGATTACACTTTTTTAGAAGTGGCACAGACCCAAAATTTAACGCCAAAAAATCTGACTGACGAACAGCGTCAAGATCTTTTGCAACAGGTTTACCAGTTTTGGGCGATTCCCAATCTTGATCCTGCAATGCCGCCACCTCACAGCACCGGAGCCGCGATCGATGTCACGTTAATAAATGAATTGGGTGATGAGATCGACATGGGTTCTCCCATTGATGAGATTTCTGAGCGATCGTTTCCCAACCACTTTGCTGAAGGTTCTGATTTTGATCAACGTCGCCAGATTCTAAACCAGGTGATGACTACAGCCGGGTTCAAACGCCACTGGAATGAGTGGTGGCATTTTTCCTATGGCGATCAGATTTGGGTGTGGCTGATGAGACAAGAAAACTTAGACCAACCCTTTGTCGCGAAATATGGGCGCGTTTGAGAGAAGTCCGATCGCTGGAGTTAGAAGTCTCGATCGCAGGTTAGTATCTCTTCAGGTGTCCCTCGCTAAACAGAGGTTTATGTATGGAAGTGCAGCTAATTAGAACTGAAGCAAATTATCAAGAAGCCCTTCGAGAAATCGAATTACTGTTTAATGCAGCCCCAAACACCCCTGACTATGACCGACTAGATGTGCTTACTACCTTGGTGGAAGCCTACGAGAAAACACATTTTCCGATCGAACTGCCTGATCCGATCAAGGCGATCCAATACTATATGGATACCCGTGAATGGTCGCGTCGTGATTTGGAACCCTGTCTTGGAAGTCGGGCTAGGGTCTCTGAGATATTATCCCGTAAGCGTTCTTTGACTCTGGAGATGATTCGGAGGCTAAATCAAGAGTTGGGGATCCCGGCTGAGATTCTCATCCAGCCTTATGAATCTGCACAAACCTCCGCATAACAAAAGTATATCGATCGGATTTTTGTGCGACTGATGCGACAAGAAAACCTAGACCAACTTTCTATCCTGAGATGGGCAAGTTTGAGAGCAGTTTTGATGAGAGTTCGATGGATTTTAGAATAATAAGCAGAAACGTTATGCCAGTGCTGAACTGTTAGTCTTTAGCAACGTTAATGCATCAAGATTATCGCTTGAGAGCAAAAAATATAAAAACGTACCGGATGTACTTTCAATACCTTGAAATAATTATCTAGCTAGTTCTCTAGAGGATGTATAAATGAAATTACGGTGGCTAACTTTCTTTCTGCTCTTTAGTGGACTTGGCGTAATCCTGATATATGTCACATCGTTGAAATATGATCACCCCCTCAAATCCGAACCCAGCGAAGTAGTAGTAAGCGCACGACTGCCCAAGCCATTATCTAGTTCGTCACCACAGACACGACCGCCGATTGAAGGTGGAGGTGCAGCACCTGGTGGAGTGACACAACCGCCTAAGCCATCTCAACAGGAAGTAATCTTTGCCGAGGATGCCATTGATAAAGCATTAACACGGCTTCGTAAAGGGCAAGTATATCACAATGTACCTAAAGAGATGAAGGTTGGAGTTTCAGAAACGATTGAAGCTGGAATTGCTCCAGAGGTTACAGAAAAGATAAGAAAAGAATTGCAGGGTAGGGGAGATATCAAAATTAAATCAGGAGTTCGATTTGATCCCAAAAGCACGGAGATGAAATTAATTGTGCAGCCTGATGAGTTTAAGGTCTTTGAAGTGGAAGGTGGCGAGCAGTTTGTTACTGCAAGCACTCCTGGAAAATGGCTTTGGCGAGTCACACCACTCAAGTCTGGAGATAATCTAATTCGCGTGAAAGCTATCGTCAAGCTCAATGTGCCTAAACTTAATATTACACGCTCAGTTGAGGTTGAAGTATTTAGTGAAACAAGGGATGTAAAGGTAAACTTGGGTTATTCTGTCAACCAATTCACATCTAGTAACTGGAAAGAGATTCTTAGCTTAGTGATTGGATCTGGCTCACTAGCTAGTCTTGTCACTTGGTTGATTGGTAGAAAAGATAAAAGGGAGCCTGAAGAGTCTAAGGGTTGATCCCACGACTCATTCAATTGTTTGATCCTCATTAAAAGCGAACCAAGCAATCACAATAGCGCAGTCTAACAATTCTGACTCACTGGACTGACCTAAACCACCGATGTGAATGCCGAGGTTGTTTGCAGTCACCGACTTAAGCCGTTAGCTCGTTAGCCCCGATCGCCAAAGTTAAGTTTCGGATGCGTTATTCTACGAAGCGATCACATCACCAAATACCCAACATCTGTAGTGTGAAACCGGGCAAAACATCCTCGCCAGACAAGCTTTCAGGATTTTCTAACACCTCCACCAACCGATCGGGGCGATAGATTTCAACTTGGCGAGTTTGGCGATTAATTAACCAGCCTAACCGTGCGCCGTTGTCGAGATATTCCTGCATTTTGGCTTGTAGTATGGTCAGGTTATCGCTGGGTGACAGCAGTTCGACGACAAAATCGGGACAGATGGGCGCAAATCGCTGCTGTTGTTCTTGATTGAGCGCGTTCCAACGATCGAGCTTCACCCAAGCAGCATCAGGAGAACGATCGGCACCATTGGGCAGTTTAAATCCGGTTGAAGAATCGAAAGCGATTCCAGATTCATCTTGATCTGACCAGTTAAAAAGTCGTTGGTTAAATCTGCCGTTGCGGTTGCCTGTTTCGCTGCCAGTCGGGGACATGATGACGAGTTCTCCGGTGGCGGTGCGTTCAAATCTTACATCTCGGTTGGCTTGACAGAGGTTATAGAACTGCTGGTCAGTCAAGTCAATAATGGAATTGAGTTGAATGGTGAGTGCTGTCATGGTGGTTGGGGTATGAACTTTAGGTTTTGAATGATGAGTTCTGACGTTCGACTCATCATTCAAAATCCAAAATCGTTTACTCTTCGACCTTCACCGAGATAATTTTGTCACCCTGACGAATGGCGTTTACAACATCCATATCTTGGGTTTGTCCAAAGGTAGTATGCTGCCCGTCGAGGTGAGGTTGAGGAGAATGACAGATGAAGAACTGACTTCCGCCCGTGTTGCGACCTGCATGAGCCATTGACAGAGTTCCTGCCAAATGCTTATTTTTGTTAATCTCGCAGTTGATTTTGTAACCAGGCCCACCTGTTCCAGTCCCTAGCGGACAGCCGCCCTGAACCATAAAGTTGGGAATGACCCGATGAAACTTTAGACCATCGTAAAATCCTTTGTTTGCTAGTTCTACGAAGTTCTCGATCGTTTTAGGCGCGTCTTGATCAAACATATCAAGATGAATCGTGCCCTTATCGGTTTCCATGATGATGCGAGTCATAGAGTTGCTCCTTATTTTCACCCTTAAGATCCTACAACTCTATGGAGTGATGAGGTTATGCAGATTCAGGATTAAGTTTGCTCATTTCCCAGGTGGTGTAGGTGCCGATCGGACTCCACAGCAAGTAAGGGACTAACAAGAGCGCCGCAGTGCCAGAGACTTGCATCACAAAAAATGTCAGAATCAAGCCTAAGATGAACCCCACCCCGCCGATGATGGTGCCATAGTTGAGCCGTCGCGTCCACAGCATCACCGGGGAATAGAGCACGATTACCACTTCTACCAGCAGATAAAACGCCATTAACGCCCAACTTTGGGTAAGCTCCCACACGATGTAGGCTGACCACGCGCCGCAGATAAAGACGATCGTCCAGATCACCGGAATTAAAGCTTCAAACGTCAGCCAATTGGGACGACGCAATCGTGCAAACCACTTTACGTCTTTGGGTCTGAGCAGTCCACTCCCAAAGGCAACGAGAAACGTGACGGCTCCGATTATCATCCACGACTTGATCATGTCTCTAACCTTTAATAACTTTAAATAAAAAAGCGCTTGAAGACTTAGCGTGTCATCAAGCGTTTATTGTGTCAGAGATTTCCTTAAGCAACCATCAATCTTTAGATGCGATCGCCCCCATCCAAAAGAGCGAACTTAGGCAAAAACTTCACCAAAAAATTCAACCGCTTCTTTCAGTGAGGCAATAAAGACATCAATCTCTTCACGAGTGTTGTAGAAATATAAGCTGGCTCGTGCAGTCGATTGCGCTTTGAGATGGCGGTGAAGCGGCTGGGTGCAGTGATGCCCTGCCCGGATTGCGATTCCTGCCTGATCTAAAATTGTAGACAAATCGTGAGGATGCACTTCGCCTGCCGTAAATGCCGCTAATGCCGCTCGTCCGCTTCCATCTGCGTTTGGTTGAGGCCCATAAATCCGAAGCTCAGGGATTTCTTTCAGTTTGTGAAAAAGATATGCGGTGAGTTCTTCTTCGTAGGCGTGAATCTTGTCCATGCCGATGTTGGTCAAATAATCGACGGCTGCGCCTAGCCCGATCGCTTCTGCGATCGCGGGAGTCCCCGCTTCAAATTTGTGAGGCAAATCGGCATAAGTGGCGTGATCTAAAAAGACATCGGCAATCATCTCGCCACCGCCGAGAAAGGGAGGCATCGATCGCAGCAGATCCAATTTGCCGTAGAGAAAGCCAATCCCAGTCGGGGCACACATTTTGTGACCCGAACCGACCAACCAATCGCAATCGATATCTTGCACGTTGATCGTCATGTGAGGCAAACTCTGACAGGCATCAATCAACACTTTTACGCCGTAGCGATGCGCCTCTGCACAAATCTCTTTAACAGGATTAATGCAGCCCAGCGTATTCGAGACGTGGACAACAGAAACAATCTTCGTTCTATCTGACAACAACGACTTGAATTGCTCGAAATCAAATTCTTCTGTATCAGTCAGCCCGACAAACTTCAGCACTGCTCCCGTTCTCTGAGCCAACATCTGCCACGGAATCAGATTGCTATGATGCTCCATCACCGACAAAATAATCTCGTCCCCAGACTTTAAGGTGCTTCCCCACGAATAGGCGACGAGGTTAATCGCTTCGCTGGCGTTGCGCGTGTAGACAATCTCTTGCCGAGATGCCGCATTCACAAAGGCAGCTACTTTATCGCGTGCGCCTTCGTAGCCATCCGTCGCTCGTGAACTGAGTGTGTGAACGCCGCGATGCACGTTGGCGTTATCGTGTTCGTAATAGTGACGCAACGCATCGAGAACGGCGATCGGCTTCTGCGAGGTCGCCGCATTATCGAGATAAACCAAAGGCTTGCCGTGAATTTGCTGGTGCAGAATCGGGAAGTCAGATCGCACTTTGGCGGCAATGGTCTTTTCTTGAATAATAGTCATCTTAGAGGAAGGGTGATGAGGGATTTAGAGTTGTTGAGTTCGGATGGTAGTGGTGAGATTGGCTTTGAGAGACGCGACTGGGATGTGATTGATGATCTCGATCGCAAACGCATACGTCAACAATTTACGGGCTTCTTCTTGGTTTAAGCCTCGACTTTGCAGATAAAACACTTCGTCATCTTCGAGTTGGCTGACTGTTGCGCCGTGGGCACATTTGACGTTATCGGCAGTGATTTCTAGCTGAGGTTTAGTGTCAACTCTGGCTCTCGGAGAGAGGAGCAGATTTCGGCTGAGTTGAGCGGCGTTCGTCAGTTGTGCAGCTTGCGGGACAGAGACTTTGCCGTTGAAAATGGCATGAGCACGATCGCCGACAATACATTTCTGCACCTGATCGCTCGTTCCATAAGGTTTAGTAAAGGCAATCTTGCTGTGAGTGTCGCCGACTTGCTCACCGTTGATCATCGTCAGCCCGTTGAGCGTAGTTTGCGTCTGCTCACCCGTCTGATAAACCTCTAAATTGTGGCGAGAAATCTTAGCACCTAAGCTAATCGCATTGCAGGTATAGCGAGAATCACGAGCTTGAGACACAACAGTTTTGCCAATGTGAAACGCTGTCTCACCTTCTCTCTGAACTCTAGTGTGACTTACCTGGGCGTTCTCGGCGATCGCGATCTCCGTCACGGCGTTGGTGAAATATCCGCCGTCTGCGATCGTCACATACTCTTCAATCAGCGTCAGGCTACTGCCCGATTCTGCAATCACGAGACAGCGAGGATGGGAAATCGTAGCGGTGTCGCCAGAAGTGGATACAAAAAGTAGTTGAATCGGCGTTTCGACTTCTTGATTTTTAGGGACGTGTACGATCGCAGCATCGATCAAGCTTGCCGTATTCAGAACTGTAAAAACTTCCTCTGAACCCTGCTGTTTTGCCAAATAATTCTGCAAAGACGGGATCAATTGAATGCCAGCACTCAAATTGCCAACGAGAACGCCTTCGGGCAAATCGTCTACAGCCGATAGATCGGGCGCGTAAATCCCATTCACAAACACGAGGCGACTGTTCACCGCTTCGGGCAAAATGAACGATTCGATTTGAGCAAAGCTAATTGTCGGCTGATCGTGAATCGGTTGAAAATTGATTTGCACCAGCGATGACAGATCGGTGAATCGCCATTCTTCATCGCGTGTGGTGGGAATCGCTAACTCTTGAGCGATCGCCAGTGCCCGATCGCGCACTCCCTGCAATTCAGCCAGTTCTGCTGACAATTCAGGACGTGACTTTAGCAATCCCGCCAGATAGGCGGCGCGATCGACTCTCGCTTTTAGAGTCGGCTCGATCGCATGGGCAGGAGCGGATTCAATACTCATCGCGCTACCTCCGCCGCTTCTTCTTCGCGCACCCATTCATAACCACGAGCTTCTAGCTCAAAAGCCAGTTCTTTGCCGCCTGTGGTGAGAATGCGTCCACCTTCCATAACGTGAACAAAATCGGGGACGATGTAATCCAGCAAACGCTGATAGTGAGTAATCATCAGAATCGCGTTGTCAAACTTTCTAAGTTGATTGACTCCGTTGGCGACGATTTTCAACGCGTCGATATCTAAACCAGAATCGATTTCGTCGAGAATGCCAAGCTTGGGTTCTAAAAGTGCCATTTGCAGAATTTCGTTGCGCTTTTTCTCACCGCCAGAAAAGCCTTCATTCACACTGCGGCTGAGGAAAGCAGCATCCATTTTCAGCAGATCTAACTTGGTGCGAACTAACTCATCAAAGTCAAACGAATCTAATTCTTCTAAACCTTCTTGTTTTCGCTTGGCGTTATAGGAGACGCGCAAAAAGTCTAAGTTGCTGACACCCGGAATTTCTAACGGATATTGGAAGGCGAGAAACACACCGGATTTTGCCCGATCGTCCGGCTCCATTTCCAACAAATTCTGTCCCCGAAAAGTGACCTCGCCAGCAGTCACTTTGTAAGCGGGATGCCCTGCCAAAATCTTAGAAAAAGTACTTTTTCCTGATCCATTTGGCCCCATAATCGCGTGAATTTCACCCGCCTTAATTTCCAGATTCAAACCTTTGAGAATCTGAGTATCACCTACATCTGCGGTCAGATCTTTAACCGATAAAATAACTTCGCTGTTTTCGTTAATCACTCAATAGACCTCTTTCACTACGCTAATCTGTTTCAGAATTCTGAACACTTCATACAGCTCATTTCCAGGGTTACGGATCGCAAACTCCCTAGAAACGGCATACTGCGAAACTGTGTCTTTAATCAATTTAATGAACACAAAAGTTCCACCCGTCACAATCAAACCAAAACCGGGCTGATTAGGATGTGGATTTGCCAGCATATATGCTAGAAGTTGCGCTAGTCCAGCTTCCATGGAGAAAGAGAATCTTTTAGACTCGATCACTGCAACCCAAAATTGCTCTCTCATCAGCAAAATGTCAATCTGTCCTCGAACGATTGTGCCTTCATCTTCAGCAGTTATCTCGATCGACTGTTCAGTCTTAATTTGAAAGGGAGGCAGAAAGAAGTCTGCCAGAAATAGGAATGGCCCTAAAATCGTAATTTGAATGGTTTTCTCTAGCAGGGGCGGATCACGTACCAAGTTCAGGTATCCCGCCCTTACTTTGTCGAGAAATTGCTTCTGATCATCAGTGACTTCTGGTAGGTCGTCTTGCCATTCACGAAAAAACTGCCCGTCCTCAGTAAGTTGAAGTCCAAACTGAAGCGTTAAGTCTCTCAGGGTTACGTTTTTGGCTTGAATGGTTTGAGTCATTATTTCACCCCTCCCCTTTCAGCAATTCTGTCGTTGTTGCTGGGTTTCTCCGTGTTTCGATCCAATAGGAAAATGATGCTTGAACCACTCCATTTGGAACTGGAACTGAATCTGCTTTTCCAGACTTGATTGATTCTTGATTTTAAAGAACGGGAGACTTGGCTCTCCATTTAGAATTTGCAGAATTCGCTATAGCCAGGGAGAAAGAGATTCGTTCAAACACTGCAAGAATGCTTGCCGTAACTCGATTTTCTCCCTGGCTATAGCGTGAGAAGAGTGGGCTAGGCATCTCAGAATCTACCCTACAGAACCTTCAAGCTTGAGGCTGAGGAGCCGATCGGCTTCAACCGCAAACTCCATCGGCAACTGGTTAAACACATCCTTACAAAAGCCACTAATCATCATCGAGATCGCGTCTTCTGGTGAAATACCACGCTGGCTGAAGTAGAACAACTGGTCTTCCCCAATCTTGGAGGTAGACGCTTCGTGTTCGACTTTGCTCTGGTTGTTTTGCACCTGAATGTAAGGGAACGTGTTTGCTTGGGCACGATCGCCGATCAGCATCGAGTCACACTGCGAATAGTTGCGCGCACCTGTGGCTTTGGGCCCGATCTTCACCAAACCGCGATAGCTGTTGTGCGACTGACCCGCCGAAATCCCTTTTGAGATGATCGTGCTGCGGGTGTTTTTGCCGATGTGGAACATTTTGGTTCCGGTGTCGGCTTGCTGGTGGTGATTGGTCAACGCCACGGAGTAAAACTCACCGACGGAGTTATCGCCGACTAGCACACAGCTTGGATATTTCCAGGTGATCGCAGAACCCGTCTCGACTTGTGTCCAGGAGATTTTGGAGTTCACACCCTGACACAACCCGCGTTTGGTGACGAAATTGTAGATGCCGCCTTTGCCATTCGCGTCACCTGCATACCAGTTCTGCACCGTGGAATATTTGATGTCAGCGTTATCAAGAGCAACTAGCTCAACCACCGCCGCATGAAGCTGATTGGTGTCAAACATCGGAGCCGTGCAGCCTTCGAGATAGCTGACCTGACTGCCTTCTTCAGCAATAATCAGCGTTCGTTCAAACTGACCCGAATCGCCATTATTGATGCGGAAGTAAGTAGACAATTCCATTGGGCACTTCACGCCTTTGGGGATGTAGACGAAAGAGCCATCACTAAACACAGCAGAGTTAAGCGCTGCAAAGTAATTGTCGCCAACGGGCACCACGCTTCCCAGATATTTCTTGACTAATTCAGGATATTCCCGCACGGCTTCAGAGATCGAGCAGAAGATCACGCCGTCTTTAGCAAGCTTTTCTTTAAAGGTGGTGGCGACTGAAACGCTATCAAAAATCGCATCGACTGCCACATTGCTCAAGCGCTTTTGCTCAGACAGAGAAATGCCTAACTTTTCAAAGGCTTCCAGCATCTCTGGATCAACTTCATCCAGGCTCTTTTTCTTCTCTTTGAGCTTGGGCGCAGAGTAGTAAATAATGTCTTGATAATCGATCGCCGGATATCCCACATGGGCCCAATCTGGTTCGGTCATTTTCAGCCATTGCCGATATGCTTTGAGTCGAAACTCCAGCATAAATTCCGGCTCTTCTTTCTTGGTCGAAATCAGCCGCACCATCTCTTCGCTCAACCCACGAGGAATAGTGTCGGATTCGATATCAGTGACGAACCCGTATTTGTAAGGCTGGTTTACCAGATTTTGAACAGTTGAAGTCATCGATCGTGTTCTCTTTTCTCAAGGGCGAGGAAGGGCTTAAGGATCAGGAATCTGATCCTCAATCCTGATTAGGCATGGTTGGTCGTGGCACGAATTTCGTCAAAGGTGATGGCTTGCATCTCACCTGCAAAATCGTTATCTGGGGTCAGAAATAGCAAACAGTGGCACTCTTTGCGCTCACGCATGGGGACACAGGGGCAGTTCCAATAAGCGGCTGAGACTTCGGCTTCTTTGTCTTCATAGTGGCGACAGGGGCAAAGGGGAGCGCCCAAGTCATCTTTATGCTTGGCAAGCCCTTCGATCACCACTGCCGTCACGCCGGGATCGACGCAAAAATAAGTGCCTGTGCGCTTGGCGTAGGTTTCTGAAAAGTGCCTCATCGCTTCGAGGCTTTTATCTGATGCTTGGGTGTTTGGGGTTTCTGTATTCATAACCAGAACGACACTACATCCAATAGATCTTATAATTAAAACAACATCTTTGTTGCTCAACTTCCATTCTAAGGTACTTTAGCAACAATAACGTTGTTTAAGTCAAGTTTTTTGTCTTAGATTTCTGTGAGCTTTAGGATGACCACGACTCAACAGCCCTCTACCAAACAAGACATCTTGCATCAACTTTTGAAGCAGGGTCAATCAACCGCTCAAGAATTGGCGGAACAGTTGCAGGTGAGTCCGCAGGCAATTCGTCGCCATCTCAAAGATTTGGAAACAGAAGGGCTAATCTTGCACCAGGCGATGCAGACGGGGATGGGTCGTCCCAATCATGTCTACACCTTGAGTCGAGAGGGTCGATCGCAGTTTCCCGATCGCTACAATGATTTTGCGGTGTCTCTCCTCGATACGTTGGCAGAAACGGTCGGGCGCGATCAAGTGAGTTCGATTCTCCGTAGACAATGGGAGCGCAAGGGCATCGAATATCGGGAGAATTTGGGAGAGAGTGACTTGTCCGATCGCGTCAACAAACTCGTTGAACTACGGCGACTAGAGGGCTATATGGCAGAATGTCACGAGATTGACCCCGATACGACTCCCAAATTTGTGTTGACCGAATATAATTGTGCAATTTCTCAAATTGCGGAGTCATTTCCCAGCGTTTGCGGTCACGAGTTAGAAATGTTTGAGTTAGCCTTGCCGGATTGTCGGGTCGATCGCACTCACTGGCTCGTCAAAGGTGAACATCGCTGTGGATATCTAATTCAGCCCAAATAATCGTGATTTACGGCTTTTGGATCGATCGGCGCGTAGGCAAAACGTTCGGATGACGAGCCTGTCTGATAAAATAGCGGCGTTGTTACCCTAAATACATCTTTGAGCCAGTCGATCGATCTACCCAAAGTCGATGATTTTTTGCAAGAGCTAGCCACCATTCAGCAAACGGGTTCTAAGCGAATCGCCTTGCTGGGTTCTCGTCATGTGCCCATCACTCACCAAAATTTGATTGAGATGATGAGCTATGCCCTGGTTTTAGAAGGAAATCGTCTGATTACATCCGGCTCTACCGGAACCAACTTTGCAGCCATTCGGGGTGCGCTGCGTGCCGATCCCAGTCTGCTGACGGTGATCTTGCCCCAAACAATGGATCGCCAACCTCGCGAATCTCGCGAACAGCTCGAAAACGTTATGAATTTGGTCGAAAACCCTGAGAACAATAGTCTTTCTCTAGCTGAAGCCAGCGCTTTGTGTAACCGGGAAATTATTTCTCGGTGTCAGCAGTTGATCAGTTTTGCGTTTCACGACAGCCGAACGCTGCTGCAAACCTGCCAAGATGCAGAAGATCAGCGCAAGATCGTAACCTTATTTTATTTCGATTAGGAAATTAGTCATGAGCGTGTTTGGACTGTCTACCTCGACGATCTTGCTGAGTGCGATCGCGGCTGCTGCCGTTTTGGTCTATCTGCCCTTTCTCGTGGTGGGATATGCCCGCGTCACGGCTGGCTATGACAAAGAAATGAGGGCGGCTCCCCGCGCTGCGTTTGACAAACTTCCTGCCTTTGGTCAACGGGCAACGTGGGCACATCAAAACTCGTGGGAGTCGTTTATGTTGTTTAGCGTCGCAGCGCTAATGGCATACGTGACGGGTCAAACCTCTGAATCTGTCACTTGGGCAGCCATTGCTTATCTCCCCATCCGCTTGATCTACTCAGCCGCCTACATCTTCAACGTGCCCATACTCCGTTCTTTAATGTTTGCCCTTGGCTCAACGTGCATTTTTACCTTGATTGCCGCGAGCATTACTAGCACCATTAAAGGATAGTTGCCCTGTCCCCTGTCCCTCTATTTTCCTATGGCTTCTACTTTTTCTTTTGATGTGGTCAGTGACTTCGATCGCCAAGAACTCGTCAACGCGGTTGATCAAACCAATCGCGAGATCATTGCTCGTTATGATCTCAAAGACACCAAAACGACTTTAGAACTGGGTGAAGACGCGATCGTCATCAGCACCGACAGCGAATTTACCCTAGATGCAATTCAGACCATTCTGCAAATCAAGTCTGCCAAGCGCAATCTATCGCTCAAGATTTTTGACTATGGCAAAGTAGAATCTGCCAGTGGCAATCGAGTGCGGCAAGAGATCAAGCTTAAAAAAGGACTCACGCCAGAAGTCGCTAAACAGATCACCAAGCTGATTCGAGACGAGTTTAAGAAGGTGCAAGGCTCGATTCAAGGCGATGCGGTGCGCGTTTCTGCTAAAGCGAAAGATGATCTGCAAGGCGTGATGCAGCGATTAAAGCAGGAAGATTATCCGATGGCGTTGCAGTTTAACAACTATCGGTAATCAGACTTTTTGGGAGTCGATCGCTCAAAAATAATTTTCGAGTGAGTTCTGCGATCGTAGATTGGGCACAATAGGCGCGGTCTGATGATTCTCAAACATCGCTAGACCACGAAAATACTTACCCAAGAGAAAATTATGCCTAAGCGTCGGTTGCCAACCAAAGGGACTCAAAGTCAAGTTGCGCTCGAACCAGAAGTCGCGATCGCCGCGATCGCCATCTTTGCTGCCTATGCAGACGAAGAGGTTAACGAAGACGAAGGCTATGCCCTCGATGAAATGCTTTCTGGTCTTGGTATTGGCTTGTACGAAGATTTTTCAGACGAAGACCTGCACGAATTGGGTGCCAAAGTCAGTGCGCTCGTGCAAGAAGAAGGCGCAGACGCAGTGTTTGCCCAAGCGATCGAGTCTTTGTCCGATCGTGACCTCAAAGAAGTTGCCTTCATCGTGACAATGGCAGTTCTTGCGGTAGATGGTGAAGTGCCTGAAGCTGAAGAAGAATACTTAGAAGATTTGCGTCAGGCGCTCAAAATCTCTGACGATCGCGCTCAAGAACTGATGGCTGAAATGTTTTCTGACGAAGAAGAGGAAGAGGAAGAGGAAGAATAAAGTGTAGTGAGCGATCGTAGGGAGTTTTCCAATCTGCTCCCTACTTTTTATTGAATTTAATATATGAATGTCTGTTCACATGTTATGGTGAAGACACAAACCAAAGGAGACTATCATGACGGCTGTTACCCAAATGAAATGTGCTTGTGAGCCTTGCCTGTGTATTGTTACTACAGAAGGCGCAGTTCAAAAAGATGGCAAACTCTATTGCAGCGAAGTCTGCGCCGATGGTCATCCCAACGGGCACGGCGACTGCGGACACAAAGGCTGCACCTGTTAGATCAAAATAAAGGGCAAAAAGAAAATTTGTAGGTTTCCTCTTGCCCTTTCCCAATTTTTCTTGATTCAATTTATTCTAGATTGTGGCTAAATTGTAAGCGATCGCTCCTCATTTGATCTGATTACAATGTGTACAAAAGCCTCCTTGAATAAGAGATAGGGTTATGAAAAAATCAATGGATGGTTTGATAGAGCAACTCAATCTAAAACTGCTTCAGTAGCAGCCAGAAATTGCTCAACAGGTGAGGCAATCTGTGGCAGAAATTATTGAATTAGCAGACTAAGGTGCGCTAGATATTTTGCGTTCTCGATCGGTTGAACAAGAAGTTTTGGATCTGCTTGACGAAACCGAAACCTGGTGATTTGGAATCGCGATCGCGCCTTATCTCTCTAGTTTGATCTCGGTTCACGGTGATATTTTTCGAGTTCTGGGATGCCTTGTAGGGGGTTGCGGGCTTGATGATCTTTGGTAATATTTAATCGCTTCTGGAAAATTCTCCTGCTTTTGATAGGACTGTCCTATTGTCCACAATGCTGCAAATTCTCCAGTAGGATCTTTGATCATTTGATATATGTTTAGCGCCTGTTGAAGTAACTGACGCGCACTATCAAATTGTCTAGCCTCAATTTGCTGCTGCCCTTGTTCAAATAGTTCATGTGCCTTTGCTTTGCGGGGATCTTGAGCTTGGTCAGAGGTTTGCTGGGCAGACAGCGGCAAGGAAAAAAACAGGGATGGAGAAGTGGAAACAGTAGTCAGAAATGTAACCAGAGCAAGGATGCAGGTTTTCTGAGAGCGCATTGCGATTTAGAACTTAGATGACCAAGCTAAACTATCATGTACATGAGGAAAAACCTTCTGTTTCAATATTCGCAACATAGTTTGTGTATTTGTTAGCACTTCGCCACCTGCATACAGTTCGATTTCATCCTTAGTGGATTTAGGAATCAGCGATCGTCGCATCTCGACTTGAAGGGGTTTGAGAATGCGTTGCCGTAACTGATCCGAACGCAACCAAAAACGTTAGGGCAAAAACAAAGATCCACTGACGCTGAAAAAGTTTAGACACGAGCAATCTCGGTAAACGAAAAAGGGCAACCCCAGAAAGATTGCCCCAACGTCAACTATTTCTCAGAATTGCGAAGTCCTAAAACTCTCTACAAGTTTTTCATCACTGATTGTGCGGCTGCGATCGTGCGATCGATATCCTCATCTGTATGGGCAAGTGAAGTAAACCCGGCTTCAAATTGAGAAGGTGCCAGATAAACCCCTTGCTCTAACATGGCGCGATGGAAACGCCCAAACTTAGCCAAGTCGCATTTCTTAGCGTCTTCGTAGTTGTGAACTGGGCCTTCAGTGAAGAAGAAGCCAAACATGCCGCTAATCGAGCCACCGCAAGCTGCATGACCTGTTTCTTTGGCAACGGAGAGCAGTCCTTGTGTGAGTCGGGTGGTGATGCGATCGAGCAACTCATAAGTCCCTGGTTGGCGCAACAGTTCCAAGGTTTTGATCCCCGCAGCCATCGCGAGAGGGTTTCCTGATAGCGTTCCCGCCTGATACATCGGGCCTGCGGGGGCAACCATTGCCATAATGTCTTTGCGTCCGCCATAAGCACCGACAGGCAACCCGCCACCAATCACCTTGCCCAGCGTTGTCAAATCGGGCGTGATCCCAAACTTCTCTTGTGCGCCACCGTAGGCAATTCGGAAGCCTGTCATCACTTCATCAAAGATCAGTAGCGCATCGTTTTCACGGGTCAGTTCTCGCAGACCCGCCAGAAAGCCAGCATCAGGCGGAATAAACCCAGCATTGCCAACCACGGGTTCTAAAATCACGCCAGCAATCTCACCGGGATTGGCTGCAAACAAAGCTTTGACGGCTTCCAAATTATTGAAAGGCGCAGTCAGCGTGCTGTTGGTCGTCGATTTAGGAACGCCCGGAGAGTCGGGTAATCCTAAAGTCGCCACACCCGAACCTGCCTTCACCAAAAACATATCGGCATGACCGTGATAGCAGCCCTCAAATTTGATGATTTTTTCGCGCCCGGTAAACGCCCGCATCAAGCGCAGCACAGACATACATGCCTCAGTGCCAGAATTGACAAATCGCACCATCTCCACACTAGGAACGGCATCGATCACCCTTTCAGCCAAGACATTTTCTAGCACATTGGGAGCGCCGAAGCTGGTGCCCTTTTCTAACGTTTCGTGAAGTGCCTTCAAGACTTCGGGGTGAGCGTGACCGCAAATTGCGGGGCCCCAAGAGCCGATGTAGTCGATATATTGGTTGCCATCGACATCCCAAGCGTATGCGCCTTTGACATGATCGAACACGATCGGCTGTCCGCCCACCGACTTAAACGCTCTTACTGGGGAACTCACCCCACCCGGCATGAGTTTCTGAGCGGCGGCAAAGATTTCTTCTGATTTTGTGGTTCTCAAAGTGCCTGTGATCAAAGTTTTCTCCTTAAAATCCATTACGGTTGCTTTGCAATAGCGATAGGCAGCGCTACCTGAGTCTGATCATCGAAGATCTTCCTCAAGGTAGGCAGATTTCTAGTTACAGCAAGCCATACTAATCAATTATCTCACTTACCGGAGGCGGCTAGGATGTCGTACCAAAACAATCAGGAGTTACCTGCGAGTATTCGCACTCAGCTTTCTGAAACAGCTCAACACTTCTACAGGGTAGCGTTTAACTCTGCTCTTCAGTGGTATGGCGAAGAGTCAAAAGCGCATCAAATTGCGTGGAGTGCAGTCAGAAATCAAGCGGTCAGCTTGAATAGCGGAATCTCTCAAGAAGCCTGTCTTGAAGTGGTCAAAGTTGCCTGATTTTTTGATTTTTTGATTTCGGCCTTTAAATTGTAAATTTTTGAGGCAGGTTGCCTTACCCTTCGTTGAGGAGACCTTTCAAATTAGATAACTAGAAAATTTGGGAGTGCGATTTTGTTAAAGAGCAGTTGCTTTGCGGTTGCGCTTTGCACTAATCGTGTTCCCATTTTGCATTTGAGTTAATAACGGATAAGTTTCGTTAGTGAAACAATTCACAAGACCTATACCAACGCCATTAACCGATCGCACAAGTGATATCGTGAACAGGTGACTTATCCACCCGTGCCATGTCAGCTTCTAAATCTCCGTTTGTGCAGTCCATTCCCGTTGAGAAAATCCAGTATGACGATCGGGGGTTAGTTCCGGCGATCGTACAAGATTATCTCGATGGCACTGTCTTGATGATGGCGTGGATGAATCAAGAATCGCTGCAAAAAACTTTAGAGACAGGCGAAACCTGGTTTTGGAGTCGATCGCGTCAAGCATTCTGGAATAAAGGCGCAACGTCAGGACACATTCAGAAGGTAAAAGCGATTCGATATGACTGTGATAGCGATGCGCTACTCGTCACCGTTGAGCAAATTGGGGATGTCGCTTGTCACACTGGTGAACGCAGTTGTTTCCATCAAGTCAAGGGTGAGGTGACTGCTCCACCTGCTGATACGCTGTCGCAAGTGTTTGGGGTGATTTGCGATCGCCGCGATAACCCCAGCGAAGGGTCTTACACCCGCAAACTCCTAGATGGCGGCGACAACAAGATTCTCAAAAAAATTGGCGAAGAAGCGGCTGAAGTCGTGATGGCTTGTAAAGATGATGATGCAGATGCGATCGCAGGCGAAGCTGCCGACTTGCTCTATCACACGCTAGTCGCTCTGGCTTATCACAAAGTAGACATCAAAGCCGTCTACCGCAAATTGCAAGAACGAAGACGGTAAGACTCGATTTCAACCATGTTAGAAACCATCATCACATCTGTTGCAACCGCTGTCATTACAGGAGTTGTCACCTTTGCTGCTCAAGAAAGAAGACTCAAATCAGAACTGAGAGCAGAATTTATGGCTGAACAGGTTGCCAAATCTCTTTTGGAAGATGAACGCTGGAAGAAGCGAACCTTCAAGGTGATTAAAAAGAGATTGGGCGGCTTTGAGGATGAAGAACTGAGACGAATTTTAGTTCGAGCCGGGGCAGTTCGCTTTGAAGATGAAGGCGAAGAATTTTGGGGTTTGTTATCTAGAAACCGAAAAGATTTGTAGAAACTTTAAGTTTTCTGCCGTTAGCTTGTGGTTAAAACTTGTTCGGCGATTACTTTACAGTTGCGCTTAAACTAGCTCTAGTGGACACAGCTATCATTGAGTTTAGAGAATCTGATTATCCGCATGAGTATCAATGACAAAAATTTCCACGACTAAATCTGTTCCTTATCCCTAAAATCTTTGGAAATTAGCGATCGCTTGGCTTCTTCTAGAAGTTGATCTGAGATTTCAACTCCTTTCCAAATTCCTCTAAGTTGAGTTTTGGGACAATTCTTTGCAACTTCGCTTTGCTCATGAGTCAGCACTTTTTGTTTCAGCATTTCTAGTTCTTGCTGAATAGCTTCGATACGAGTCCACTTCTAGCATGAATGGAACGATCGCGGCTCATTTCGTTGATCGCTTATTTCCGCAGCCATGCGATGAGAAGGACGATCGCTAATCCAACGCAGAACCAGAGAACCCAGTTGATTTGGCGTTGTGAGGTGGAGTGAGGTTGTGATTTGGTAGGTGGGCTGCGATCCGTACCAGTCGTCTTGGGGGGGAGCGTTGTCGATCGTGGGAGTAGGAGGGAGAATAGGCACTGATTGACGTTGTTCGGTGGCAATGATTCGGTTGAAGGCGTAAATTTCTTCGTCACATTTCTCGACCCTGTGATCGAGTTGCAACTCCGCATAAATTTCACGAGCTTGCTGAAGTGTGACGAGTGCCTGAAAGCAGCGAGGTTCATATCTAGCGAGTGCTAATGATTTGTTGAATAGGGAAGCAGCTTCGCCCCAGCGATCGCCAATTTCCCGTGTAATCTCCAAGGACTGTTGATGAAAGTTGATCGCCTGTTCATACTGTCCTAACAATTGATAGACATTACCCAGATTACCGAGGGAAGCTGCTTTCCCTTTAGAAAAATCAATTTGGTTAAATTTTGCTTGGGCTTCTTTGTGGCTGGAAATCGCAGCCCGATACTTTCCTACAGATCGATACAGGTTTCCCAACCTCGCCCATGCCCAGCCTAAATTGTGTTGCTCCTTTGGATTCTGAGGATACCATTCTGCTGTCAGTCGCTCGTGAATCCTGATTAAATCTCCGTAGTAGCCTTGTCGCTTCAAGAAGTCTACGCAAATATCTATCACCTCTTGTGCAAGTGCATATTGTCCTAACTCACAACGATGGTGAAAGATTTCTAGTTCTTCGGCACAGTCCGTGATCGTTTCCTTTGACGGCTTAATCTTTTCAATGAAATACGCGATCGCTCTCATATGCTCAACTTGCGTCTGATCCTCTTGTTGTGCCCGTTGCGCCAGATACCGTTTCACCAACGGTAAGAAGAACTCAAACCGCCATTCTTCTCCTCATCGCTGTTCTTGCACAAACGACGATCGTGCCAACTTTCGCAAATGCTCTAGTTTTAATGGTTCATCAATCAAAGCTTCAGCGATCGCTAATCCAAAACTCCCGCGCAACACATTCAGCCGCAGCAGCAACACTTGCAGCACAGGTTCAAGATAGCTAAACTTAGATCTTTCACCTCTGTCAACAACCGCCCAAAACTTTAGTTCCTGGCTCATCGCTTAAACCCATTGAAACGGGTTGAAACTTTGGCTCAGTCCTCTTCAGAGGACTTTTGCGATTAGCCCGAATTTTAATTCAGGGCGGGTGATCGGGCAATCATTGAGACGGGTGCAAGATCTGAGCTAATCTCTAGGTTTTGACGTGCTGTGATATCGTGCTAGATCTCTGAGTTTTCAGCGGTGATTGCCGCGTCGATTTCTTCTGGATGTTGAGCGTAGTAGGTACGAGCGGCTTTGAGATCATCTCTAGTCAACTGCGGGTAGTCGCTGAGCAAGTTGACATCTGAGCAGCCCTGCGACTGCAAAGCTATCACTTCCCAAACGGGAATCTGCGTCCGCCCGATACAAGCGGCTCCATTGCAAATTCCCGGAGTCTTTCTGATTTTTGTCGTTGCCATCACTCAATTTAATAATCTAGTAAGGTTTGTCAATTTTTGGGTTGGAGCTTAAGTCATGCGATCGAGGCTTTATATAGGCACAGGTTAAGTAGTTTGTAGGTTCAAGCAGCATCTCGTACCATTTGCCGTTGATCGGAGCAGAGGGCATCCGTTATCTTCAATCAGAGCAGGTTTGTCTTCGATCGTGCCACAGAAGCTCAGGGAACGGCGAGTGATCTTTACGGCTTTTAAGATATTCCAATAGCTCATACAGAGGATCGTCAGGGAACAGGATCAAAGTATTTAAACTCACGGTCAAAGAATAGTGTGACGACCGTTGGCGCTCCCATTGCCAGATTTAGGTTGTGGGATGGTCGAGCTTGTCTCGGCGCGTTGACTGGCGATCGCTTACGTTCGCTAATATCAGTCAGAACAAAATCAGTGCAGGTTGCTTCAACGTTGACCTTGAGTGAAATCAGCGCCCACACGATTAAGCCATCAATACGGCGCAGCTTAACTTCAAAATCTGGGACTTCGCCCTGCTGCTCTAGTTCGTTAATCAGGTGCTGGCGATCGTCGGGATTGACATAGTATTTCAGGGCAAATCGCTTGTCAATTAATTCTGTTGCCGATCGATGTCCTAGAATTTCAGCACAACGCTGATTAGCACCGAGAAATAGCCCGTTTTGTTTGAAGCACGATCGACCAATACCGACCTGCGAATTTTGAAAAATACTGCGATATCTTAGTTTGCTGTTGCATAGAGCGGTTTCGGCACAGACGCGATCGCTAATGTCAGTTGAAATGCTGCAAGTGGCGTAAGTGTTGCCCTCTAAATCAAATAATGGAAACTTGACGGTGACAAAGGTTGAATCTCCATCCCTGTGAGGGGTCGTTTCGTTTATTTTGATAGCAGTCCCGGCATCCAGGGCTTTACGATCGTTGGCGCTATAAATTTCAGCCAGATCGAAGGGCAGAAACTCATAGTCCGTTTTGCCAATTATCTCTTCGGGCTGAACGTTAAATTCTTCGGCTAGCGCTCGATTTGCAAAGGTATAGCAACCCTCTAGATCTTTAACGAAGATAGAAGCATTCGCGTTGTTGAGAATTGCCTGTAGCTGCGCTTCACTCTTTTGTAAAGCCAACTGTGCTTGTTTGCGTTCCGTTGCGTCGGTTCCGAATGAAAGAATTTCAATCAAATTGCCATCTGAATCGAAAATGGGTTTGTTTGTCCAAGACATCCAGACGCGATCGCCATTCTTGCAAACGTTTTCATTTTCATAGAGTGAATATTGCTCTGGTTGTTGAGCATAATCTGCCATTAGCTGTCGCAGATCGCGTCCAGTGGTTTCTATTTGAGGAACGATCGTTTCAGTAATGCTGCGCCCAATTAATTCATCGGCGCTGAATCCGAAAAATCGCTGACCGTAGTCATTGATGAATCGCGCCTTGCCGTCAGGATCGCACCGGAGAATGACGCTATTAGAAGTTTCGACTAAATCGCGATATTGCGATTCTCTCGCCTGCAAAGCTTGCTCAGTCTGCTTACGATCGGTGATATCTCGGTAGTACCAAATTCTACCCAGATCGCTGCCATCGGGTAGGCGCACCGGAGCCGACTAGCGATCGAGCGATCGCCCATCTTGTAAGACAATTTCATCTCGACTGGTCAAATCTGGATACTGATATATAAATTCAACTCGCGCCCAAAATTCTTCGGTCTGTGGCATTCGATCGCGGACGAGTTGCAGCAGTTGTTGTAACTCGCTTGCTTGAACCGTTGCTTCTGGAATGCGCCAGATCTTGCAAAACTGCTGGTTGTAAGACACGATGCGACGATCTTGATCAACGATTGCAATGCCGTCGATCGCCGTTGCTTGAACGGCTTCTAACAAAGCATTGCTGCGGTGCAAATCGGCTTGCAGTTGATGGACTTGCTCAATTATCGAACGCAGCAGTTTGCCCCCATCTGCATCACCCAACACCCAAACACCTGCTCGACTTTGACGCGCGTTGTGGGCTTGGTTCGATTGGACTGCTTCTGTTCTTCAGTTAACGGGCGGTTGCGATACCCCCGCTCATGAAGCTGACTGTCGAACTGCATCAACTCCAACGTTTCCTCAATCGCCTCAGCCCGATAAGCACTGTCTGCCCAAATCTTGTCGCCCTGATTGTCGTCCTCTTACTGCCCTATAACTATGATCTCACACTTGTCTCACGTTAAGACTCCTCTGAATAGATTTTTCGAGGTGCCCTATAGCAATCCTACTTCAGTTGTGAGAGTAGTACAGGCTGGAAGCCTGTACGGACAAGATGCCCAATCCCACCATTCGTTTAGGATTGCTATAGTCCGCTAAACTGACATTAATCCGCAGGAGGCTTTATGGCAACAGTTCATAACTTGCGTTTCCCCTTAATGCTTTTCGCGGCGATCGGCTGCGGGCTAATCGCCGGAGTCTTCTTTGCCTTCTCGACTTTTGTGATGCCTGCACTCGCCCGACTTCAGCCACCTCAAGGCATTGCCGCGATGCAGTCGATCAACATTACGGCGATTAATCCGTTGTTCATGATCGCTTTATTTGGAACGGCTTTAGCTTGTCTCTTTCTAGCGGTCTCCGTCCTGTTCAAATGGCAGCAATCGGCGGCTGTCTACCTGCTGGTGGCGAGCCTGCTCTATCTTGTTGGTACGATCGGAGTGACGATCGCCTGCAATGTACCACTAAATGATGCGTTGGCGATCGTCAAGCCAGAGAGTCCTGAAGGCGCAAACTTATGGGCAAGATACCTGACCGACTGGACATTCTGGAACCATGTTCGGACACTCGTCGCACTTGTAGCAGCCGTATTGTTTGCGATCGCACTTCACTAATCCAACATTTCCTTAAGTTGTTCGTGCAACTGTTTTACGAAATCCACTGCATTTTGTAACTATACTCTGTAGGGGCACAGACTTCGTTTTTTTGGGTATCCTTGATGAGAAACACCGTAAAAGAATAGGGGAGGTTCCCTTGATTGAGATCTCATTCAGCGAAGTCGAGATTGCAGCCCTGCACTATGAACGGTTCCATCACCCCATCCGCGAGTCCAGGGCAAAATGGAAGCGTTGGATTTGAAGAGTCAAGGCTTACCCCACTGGGAAATGGCTCAACTGGTACAGGTGAGTCAGAACACCCTACGAAGCTACCTCAAAGACTACCAAGCCGGGGGCATTGCCGGACTGAAAGGATTGACTCACATCTTGCAGCAGTCTCAATAAGGCAAGAATGGTAAGGGCTTGACGATGATTTCAAACCCTAGCTCAT